>NZ_QKSL01000004.1:0-249308 GCF_003234615.1 Curtobacterium sp. MCPF17_001 | reverse complement strand
ATAGCGAGAGGGAAACGCCCGGTCACATTCCGAACCCGGAAGCTAAGCCTCTCAGCGCCGATGGTACTGCAAGGGGGACCTTGTGGGAGAGTAGGACGCCGCCGGACTTCTCTTCATGAAAACCCCTGACACAGGGAGCATCCGCTCCCCATGTCAGGGGTTTTCTGCATTTGTCGGCCACATCGCTCGCTGCCTGGACACCGCGTTCGCCGCAGCCGGTAGACCGGATGCATGCAGGTCGTCGGAGTCACACAGTTCGGAGGGCCCGAGGCCCTCGCCGTCCACGAGGTCCAGGACGTCCACGCCGGCAGCGGTTCCGTGCGGATCGCCGTCCGAGCGTTCGCGGTGAACCCCACTGACACCGGAGTGCGCGCAGGGGAGCGGGACTCGAGCGCAGCCGCTCCGCCCTACGTTCCCGGGATGGACGCCGCCGGGGTCATCGACGAGGTCGGTCCCGACGTCGAAGGTTGGGCTGTCGGCGACGAGGTCATGGCCATCGCGCTACCCCTCACCGGCCACGGCGGCGCCTACGTCGAGCACCTGGTCGCACCGGTCGGGTCGTTCACCCGCATCCCACGCAGCACCTCGATTGAACTCGCGTCCACCGTTCCGATGAACGGCCTCACCGCCATCCAGATCCTCGAGCTCGCCGGCCTCGAGCGCGGCCAGACCCTCGCGGTGACCGGTGCCGCGGGGCTCCTCGGCAACTACGTCGTGCAGCTCGCCAAGGCCGCCGGGATCACCGTCATCGCGGACACCTCGGAGCACGACGAAGCGCTCGTGCACTCCCTCGGCGCGGATCACGTCGTTCCTCGGGGCGACGGGTTCGCCGATGCAGTCCGGGCCATCGTTCCCGAGGGTGCCGACGCCCTCGCGGACTGTGCGGTGCAGCGGGACGTCGTCGTCCCGGCCCTCCGCCACGGTGGCGTCTTCCTCGACGTCCGCGGTTGGCAGGGCAACGGCACAGACGGCATCCGCTTCGAGCAGGTCAGGGTCTTCCGCGAGTACCGGTCGTTCGAGAAGCTCGAGCGGCTCCGGCACGCGGTCGAGAGCGGCACGATCGTTCCCCGCGTCGCCGAGGTGCTGCCTGCCTCGCGTGCCGCCGAGGCGCACCAACGCCTCGAAGCCGGCGGGACTCGAGGACGGTTCGTCCTGACCTGGTGACGGACGTCAGCACGTGACGAATGCCACCATCTGACGGAATTCACCGCGTGACGGACGGGAGGCCCGGGACCGACTGGTCCCGGGCCTCCCGTCCGTCATCGGCGTGCTTCCGTTTGCGTGCCTAGCCCAGCCGCGTCGCCGCGAGGCCGCCGTCGACGTCGAGGATGTCCACCCCGCAGTAGCTCAAGCGTGCGCGGCTGGGGGAGGCACGGCGGCGGATGGTCGTGCTCGGCGAGACCGCGGCGCGCGCTGCGGTGGCGGTCGGCTACCGCAGTGCGTCGCACTTCTCGCGGGACTACCGGGAGGCGTACGGCCGGCCGAGGACGCCGCGGGCGCGCGGGAGGCGTTCGCGGCGGTGGGGTGAGTGAGCCCGAGTCGGCGTGACGCGATGCGGTCCCACAGATCCAGCGCGGCCTCCACGACGTCCGCTGCGCCCTCGACGTCCTGGTGCTCCCAGATCCGGATGACGACCCATCCTTCGCTGCGGAGGACGGCGTCGTGCGACGCTTCACGTCGCCGGTTGGCGAGGAGCTTCGCCCGCCACAGTTCGGCATTCGCCTTCGGCAGGTGCGCGTGCTCGTCGCACCAGTGCCAGAAGCAGCCGTCGACGAAGACGGCCACACGGGCGCGGGGGAAGACGAGGTCGGCGCGCGCCCTCGTCCGGCTGCTGATCCGACGGTCGACGAAGAAGCGGCGACCGCGAGCGTGCAGGGCCCGACGGAGCGCGAGCTCAGGCGCGGTGTCCCGTCGTACGAAGCGGGCCATGTGGCGGCTGCGCTCCTCGTCTGCCTCCCAGTGCTGCATCCCGGGACGGTACCGCCGAGGCGGCGGCGGACGCCGCGCGATCCTGAAGTCTGTGGACAACGTCGGACGGGAGGCGCGGGGCGGGACCGCGCCGCGCCTCCCGTCCGACGACGGCTTCGGTCAGAGGCCGAGTTCGGCGCGGAGGTACGGGGCCGTGCGGCTGTCCGAGGAGGCCGCGACGTCGGTGGGCGTGCCGGCTGCGACGACCTGACCACCGGCGTCGCCTCCGGACGGCCCCATGTCGATGACGTGGTCGGCTGCGGCGACGACCGACATCGAGTGCTCCACGACGACGACCGTGTTGCCGGCATCCGTCAGCTGGGACAGCTGTTCCGTCAGGCGCTCGACGTCGGCGGGGTGCAGGCCCGTGGTCGGCTCGTCGAGGACGTACAGCGTGTGACCGGAGCGAGCGCGCTGCAGTTCGGTGGCGAGCTTGATGCGCTGCGCCTCGCCGCCGGACAGTTCCGGGGCGGGCTGCCCGAGTCGCAGGTAGCCGAGCCCGACCTGGCCCAGGGCGTCGAGCGCGCGGGCGGCGGCGGGGATCGCGGCGAGGAACGGGGTGGCCTCGTCGACGGTCATGCCGAGGACGTCGGCGATGGTCGATCCGTTCCAGCGGACCTCGAGTGTCTCGTCGTTGTAGCGGGAGCCGTGGCACTCCGGGCACGGTGCCCAGCTCCCCGGCAGGAACAGCAGTTCCACGGAGACCGAGCCCTCGCCCTGGCAGACCTCGCACCGGCCGCCCGCGACGTTGAAGGAGAACCGTCCGGCGGTCCAGCCGCGGGCCCTCGCGTCGTCGGTCGCCGCGAACGCCGTCCGGACCGCGTCGAAGAGCCCGGTGTACGTGGCGAGGTTCGACCGGGGCGTCCGGCCGATCGGCTTCTGGTCGACCTCCACCACGCGGCTGACCGTCGGGTGGTCGACCGCCAGAGCAGGCAGCACCCCGCCGACCAGTGAGGACTTGCCGGAGCCGGAGACGCCGGTGACGGCGGTGAAGACCCCGAGCGGCAGGTCGACGTCCAGTCCGCGGAGGTTGTGGCGCGTGACGTCGCGCAGTGCCAGGGTGCCGATCGGCGTGCGGGTGGGGCGGGCCTCCCGGTCGGAGCCCCGCGGCTGCAGGAACCGGCGGGTGACGGACGCCTCGACGTCAGCCAGGCCGTCGACCGGTCCGCTGTACAGGACGGTACCGCCGGCCGTGCCGGCACCCGGACCGACGTCGACGATCCAGTCCGCCTGGCGGACGATGCGCATGTCGTGCTCGACGACGAAGACGCTGTTGCCGCTGGCGCGGAGGTCCTCCAGGACCTGGATCAGCGGCTCGGCGTCGGCGGGGTGGAGGCCCGCACTCGGCTCGTCGAGGACGTAGACGACCCCGAACAGGCCGCTCCGGAGCTGCGTCGCGATCCGGAGGCGCTGCATCTCGCCGGGGGAGAGCGTCGGCGTCGCGCGGTCGAGGCTCAGGTAGCCGAGGCCGAGTCCGGTGAGCACCTCGACGCGGCCGAGCAGGTCGCGGGCGATGGCCACGGCGACCTCGGTGCGCTCGCCCGAGGTGGTCCGTGAGGTGGCGGCGGCAGCGTCGGTCAGCTCGGCCGTCGGGCGGAGGACCTCGGCGACGTCTGACAACGGCAGGGCGTTGAGGTCGGCGATCGTCATCCCGCCGAAGGACACGGCGAGAGCCGCCCGCGTCAGCCCCGAACCACCGCACAGTGTGCACGGACCCGACTCGACGAACTGCAGGACCTTGTTCCGCTGTGACTCGCTCTGCGAGTCCGCGAGCGTGTGCATGACGAACTGGCGTGCGCTCCAGAACTTCCCCTTGTACGGCTTCGCGACCCGGTCCCGCTTCGGGTGCACCTCGACGACGGGCTGCTCCTCGGTGAACAGCAGCCAGTCCCGGTCCGCCTGCGGCAGCTCCCGCCACGGCCGCTCGATGTCGTAGCCCAGGCCGGCCGTCACGTCGCGCAGGTTCTTGCCCTGCCACGCACCAGGCCACGCCGTGATCGCACCGTTGCGGATGCTCAACGACGGGTCACGGACGGCGGAGGCCTCGGTCACCTCGTGCGCGACGCCGAGGCCGTGGCAGCGCGGGCAGGCGCCGGCGACGGTGTTCGGGGAGAACGAGTCCGAGTACAGCTGCTCCGCGCCCTCCGGGTACGTGCCGGCACGGGAGAAGAGCATGCGGGTCGAGTTGCTCAGCGTCGTGAGCGTCCCCACCGTCGACCGGGAGCTCGGGGCACCGCGGCGCTGCTGCAGCGCCACGGCCGGCGGGAGACCCGTGATCGACTCCACGTGCGGGGTCGAACCCTGCGCGATGAGGCGGCGAGCGTAGGGGGCCACTGATTCGAGGAAACGGCGCTGTGCCTCGGCGAAGACGGTCCCGAACGCCAGGGAGGACTTGCCCGAGCCGGAGATGCCCGTGAAGGCGACGATGCGGTCGCGGGGGATGTCGACGTCAACATCGCGGAGATTGTTCTCGCGGGCGCCGCGGACGCGGATGAACCCGTCGCTCGTGGTGGTGGGGTCGAGGGCTGTGGTCGAGTCGCGGGTCGTGCGTGTTGCGGGCATCACTTCGAGCGTAGGCGGGTCCGGGCGGGTCGGTCATGCTCTGGCCCGAGCAGTGATGCGCCCGCGAGCGGTGTCCTCCGAAGTGCGGACTTCCCGATCCTCTGTGTCATGTGGAGTATCAGTACTAGTCGGGAAACTCCCGTCGGAAAGGACATCTCATGCGGAAGCACCTCGCACTCGCGGGCGTCGGCCTCATCCTCACGACTTCACTCGCGTGCCAGCCAGTCGTCGCTCACGCGGCACCGATGGTCCCTCCTTCGGCATCGGTCGAGTCTGGGATGACCGACCTGAGCGTCGAGGACTGGAATGAGATCGCGGCGCGGGCTTCCGCGGCGGGCGATGCGGAAGGCGTCAGCGTTGCTCGTGCCATGGCTGCTCGTGCCGAGCGCGTGGCCCAGGGTGGCTCCGAACACCGCAACATCTGGACGACGATCGCCAAGAAGGCCGTGATCCAGGTCCTCCGCTACAGCGTGAACAAGCTGCCATCGAAGGTCCGCCCGTACGCGAACAAGATCATCGGCGTCGTCGAGGACCTCGATCAGTTCCAGCAGGGGGCAGTCGTCACGGCGCTCGTGCACGTCGGGGTGCCCACCGACGTTGCGATCACCGCGGCACAGTGGATCGTCGTCTTCGTGGGGCTGTGACGATGCAGCCCGACGGGCCGAGACTGCCGGCTTCGTCAATCGGACCCGGTGGGAAGGTGACCCTGCTGGCGTGGTTCATGTCGGCTCTGCTCGTGTCCAGCGCGCCGTTGGTCATCGGGGTGGCAACGGTGGCGCTCGTCCCGGGGCTGGGCGGGCTCCGGGCAGGAGTGACTCCGCTGGTCGTCGTCGGTTGGCTGATGGCCGCGGTGGCGCTGGCGGTCGGGGTCGGTGCTCCGCTCGAACGGGTCGCACGTCGCCTGGTCGGAGGGCCCCAGTGGGCCGGATCGCTGGCAGCCGAGGCTGCGTCGCTCGGCTTCCTGTGGTTGCTGATGGTGCCGATGACGGCAAGTGGGCTGTCAGCGTTGCTCGCTTCGAGCATCAGCGTCGTGCTCTACAAGAGCTTCGAACCGCTGATCGAAAGCTGGGGAGCGAGAGACCGCGCGGTGGACGAGGGCTGATCGGCGAGGTCCGTATGAGACGAGGTGCGTGGCGGGACCGTCACGCGCCTCGTCTCCGTCTTCGCGCCAGCCCTGCGCTTCGTGCAGGAACACCCCCGATCGAGGCGTTCTGGCCTGAGGCCGGTGTGCGGTTCTCCGACAGCATTCCGCACCTGTTCAGGGCAATGCCGAGGGCGGGACTGTGCGCCCCTAGGCTCCGCATGTCAGGTGCAATGCCGGGCATCCTTCAGAGTGGGGCAGAGCATGGGTGAAGAACGTCTGCGGTACGAGACGCGCACAGTGAAGACCGTTCGGGGGATGGAAGCGCGCACTGCTGCGAAGTGGGAGCGGGAGGGCTGGGAAGTCGTCTCCCAAACGCAGCGTCGTGTGCAGTCTGAATTGCAGATTCGTCGATTGGTGCCGAAGCGGTCATGGCGCACTTGGGCCATCGGCGGCGGAGCGGCAGCCGCTGTGGCCGCAGTCGTCGCCCTGGGGGTGACTGGGGTCTTCGCGGACGACGGCGGAGGCACGGAAACAGTCGCCACAGGGCCGCGGATGCCGGCGGAAACGCCTGGTGAAGAGAACAGCCCCTCAGCAACGAAGTCGTCGTCTTCCAGGTCGGAAAACGTCGTCATTTCTGCTGCGTCCAACCCGGAACTCGCGGCGTTGCTGCAGCTCGGCGATTACTGCGACGCCTCCATCAACAGGTTCGCTGCGACGTACGACGGTCGCAGCATCATGTTCGATGGCTCGGTCGCGGCGATGAGCCCGCACGGCAACTACAAGACCCGCTACGACATGTTGATCGGGGCAGGGAACTTCAGCGTAACGGCAGCTCGGGGACCGGCATTCCAGTTCACCGACGTCAACACGGTCTCAGACCTGCATTACGCGGGGAACGTCCCTGACGCGATCGGCGTTGGTACGAACCTGACAGTGACCGCAACTGTCGGTGATTACAACCCGACGACGTGTCTCTTCCAGCTCCAGCCCGTCAAGACCGAGCTCCGGTAGGACTCCGACGTTGATTTGATTGACCACCGGTGCCATCGTCCAGTACCTGCGAAGCGCAGAACCATCCGAGCGTGAGGGCAACTTCTCGGTGTTCCAGCATTCTCTCCTTCAACAGAATCGGCAGTCTGAACAGTGATCGAAACAACCGAGAAGCGTCGCACCACCCAGCACATCGGCGCGGCTGGGGAGCTGCTCGTGCAGTACCAGCTCCTCAAGCTCGGGATCGACAGCGCCCGGCTCACAACGGATGCCGGTATCGACCTCGTCGTCTACGCACCGGCGTCCGGCGGCGCTACGACCGTGCAGGTCAAGACCGTGGAACGGAGCATGCCCGCTGGCGGCCGCGGACGACTGGCGATCGGTTGGAACTTCCCGCACGAGACGCCGGCACAGTTGATGGCGTTCACCCTCCTGGAGACGGACCAAGTCTGGCTCTTCAGGATCAAGGAAGCGCAGCAGATCGCTCAGCAGCACACGACGAGTGGTGTTCGTCGCCTCTACTGGTACACGGACCCCGAGACGCCCCAGCGCGATGGCGTGCCACTCCTCCAGGCGGACATGGCGAACTTCCTGCTGTCGAAGCGTGCTCCGCTGCTGTTCCCACGCTGAGTCTCGACGTCGTGGTCGGCTTATCCTCGACAGCGCGGCCGGTGCCAAGCCCCGCCGCTGGATCGGGGCAGGAGGCCCAGCTCCATTGATCGGGAGGCGCGTGGCGGGCCGGTCACGCGCCTCCCGGTCGGTCGGTACGGTGGATGTGGGGAACGGGGGACCAATGGTCGACGACAGCGCGTGGTCGCCGCCGAAGCGGCGGAACGGCATCGGGTGGATCGTCCTGAGCGGTCTGCTGCTGCCCGCCGGGTGGATCGCGTGGCTGCTCGTCGCGCTCGCCGGGTACAACGGCGTCGACAGCTCGAACCGGTCGCTCTCGGCGCAGACGATGGGCGACGTCGTGGTGACGGTGGTGTGCGCCGGGGTGCCGCTCACCGGGGTCGTCGTGCTGCTGGTGCAGCGACGGCGGGACCGATCGGTCACGCTGGTCGGGCCGGTGGCGTGCGCCGTGTTCGCGGTCCTCGCGGCCGGGACGCTCGGGTACCCGACGACGGGGGTGGCGAAGAGCTGGGCTGCGGATGCCGAGCGCCGTGCGCAACCACTCACCGAGCTCGAGACGAGCAGGACGCAGTCGGAGGCGGAGCAGGACCTCGCGGGCGTCGGGGAGCGCGCCGTTCGCGCGCTGGGCGAAAGCGTGCGTTCCCGGGACGTCGTCCAGGTCACCCTCGAGTGCCCGCTGTCGAATTTGCAGGAGGGTACGCAGTACATGTGGCGATGGTCGGTGCCCTCCGACCCGGAGGGTGAGCCGCAGACCGATGCGGAGCGAGAAGCCGATCAGTTGCCAGCGGACGAGGTCGAGCGGCGACTGGCTCCCGTGCGCCAGGTGCTGCGCGCGGCCGGGCTCCGCGACGCCGACCCGTCCGGCTGGGACATCCGCGCGCTCGGGGACGACTGGCTCGCGGAGGCGAACGCAAGCGTGACCAGGACCTCGGGCGACGTGATGGTCGAGACGACCTGCCTGGCGGGAGGGCCCGGCAACGGGTACGACGATGAGTGAGCAGGACGTGACCGCTGTCCCGAACCACCGAGCATCGACCCAGGTGCGGGTCGCGCTCGCGGTTTCGGCAGCGTGCACCGTGTACGAACTGCTCGCTGGCGCACTCGTGGAGTGGACCGGGCTCGGGTTCGTGCCGCTGCTGCTGGTCGTGCCGGTCTACCTCGTGGCGATCCTGCTGCTCGTGTGGGTCGGGCAGCAGGGCGTCCGGACTGCGAGGACTCTGGCGATCGTCGTCGGGATCGTGCTCGCGGTGTCGCTGCCGATCTCGATGATCGTGGCGCTGGCGACGTGGGACTGACCACGGTCAGCCGCTCCTGCACGGTCCGCTGAGGCTGCCCGGCCGCCGGGTCCTTCCGCCGCTGGGTCTCCCGCCGGTGGACCAGGGCGAGAGGCTCAGCTCCATCGCGCGGGTCACGGCGCGGGTGCGATCGTTGACGCCGAGCTTCTCCAACACGTGGCCGAGGTGCGTCTTCACGGTCGCCTCGCTGAGGAACAGGACGCGGCCGATCGCCGGGTTGCTGTTGCCCTGAGCCCGACGGGTCGGGGTCCTCCGATCGGCGGATGACGCTCTGTGAATACGGGATATGTGGAACTTCCGATACCGGCGTCCACTCTGTACCGTTCCACGCGGCCGACATGGCCGTGGATGAAAAGGAGGTCTGCGTGCAGAGGAAGAACATGATCGCGTCCATCGCCGCAGCGGCACTGCTGACGGTCGGATGGGGAGTCTGCTCGGCCGCGGCGGCTGAGACGGTCGGTTCGGTCAGCGCCGTCGGAGGGGTCCGCGAAGGGGGAGCCTCGGCTGACGAGGGAGACGGAGCGCCAGGAGCGCCTGGAACACGAAACGGTACGGCGTACGTCGGCGGTGGGACGTGGTCGTACGGGGTGTGGAGTGGCGAGGTGCACTCGGTGTACGTGCACGATCGCTCGACGCACCGCGCTTCGGTGAAGTCGTCCGGTGTCACGACCCGCTCCGACTGGATGCCACCGACGAGGGTCGCCTATGCCCACCGGAAGAAGGCGCTCTCGGGGAACCAGGCCTTCTGGGCGACCCGCGGATGAGGAACTTCGCGGCTGCCACCGTGCTCGCGGTGGCGGCCGCGGTCCTCGGTGCGGTGGTGTTCGTGGTCGGTGTGGTCGGCGACGTCGAAGCACTCGGACTCCTCAGCGCCCAGAGCAGCATCGAGATGACTGACATGCCGGCCACCCAGACGAAGGCGAAGCAGACGGCGACGCTGAAGCGCTTGGCTCACGAGACCGGTGTTGCGCTGGCAGTGCTCGTTCCGGACCGCGATGGACGCCCTGACACCTGGAACGCCTATTCCTTCAACGGGACGACGAGCGAACCGGTGTTCCGCGGCAGCGTGTCCACCGCACCGATCGGCGACGGTGGCGAACTCCGTCTGATCGCGATGTACGCGGTCGGCGGACCTGCGCCTGCCGTCAGGGAGTTCCTCGACCGGCTCGAACGGGCGGGGTACCGGTACACGGATGTGTCGCCGCACGCCCTCGAGGCGCTCGCCTCGGCGCTCACGCAGCCGGAATGGTCCGCTGCAGTGTCCGCTGTCGCACTCGGGGTCCTCATCGCGCTGGTCGCGGAATCGCGCCGACGCGCGGCCCGGCAACAGTTGCGTACCACCTCGGGTTGGTCGTACCGAGCTGTGGCAGCACGCGAAGCCCTGGAGATCGCGAGGCTCGTCGGCGTGTTCGCCGTGGTCTTCGTCGGATGCATCGGCGCGACCCTCGCGGGACAGAGTGCGTCCGGGGCGGTCCTGCGGTTCACGGTGATCGAGATCATCGCCGTGATCGTGCCGACGGTCGCATTGCTCGTCGGGGTCCATGCCATGCTCACCGTCCTGACGTGTCGGAAGCTCGGGCCCGGTGCCGTCGTCGGGTGGCCGATGGTCGTCGTCGCTGCGGCAGGCATCGCTCTGGTGGTCGTCGGGACCTTCGACCTGGACTGGACGGCGCAGCGGCGGGTGATGTCCGAGTCGTTGGAGCGGACGCTCGTCCGGGAGGCGGCACACGGCGACGACGTGGTCCTCGGGACGACCTTCACCGAGTACGACGAGGACGTCGCGTTCGGCCGGATCGCGCTCGGACCACTCCTGGATGGAACGGCGAGCATGGCCCGAGTGTCGTTCGTCGACCATCTCACACTGGTCGGTGAGGCGACGGCCGCGCTGGATCAGTACGCGGATCAGATCGCCGCGGGGCATGGCCGTCCGGTGCTGCTCGTCCCGAGCACACTCGGCTCGCGTATCGACGCGCTGCAGGCGGCAACCGAAGCAGACCTCTCGGAGAGCTGGGAAGTGGAGGGCATGGAGCCCCCGGAGCAACTGCGTGTCCGAGCGGTCGTGGTGCCGTCGACCGCGTCGATCGCCCGATCCGTACTCGACTGGACGTCGGCTGTGGCACCAGACGTCCCGACGTGGCCCGAGGTACCAGTGCTGGTGGTTTCCGACCCGACGGACATCGCTCCGAACCGTCTCGGAACGGCGGTGGCGAACGGCGAAGTCCGGTTCACCGACCGAGCAGCGCTCGAGCGGGCCGTGCGCCGTGCCGGCCTCGACGACGTCGTCCTGCAGTACCGACGTGTCGGAGCGACGGTCGAAGGGCAGCTCGCGGTCTTGCGGGGAGAGCGACGGATCGCGGAGGCAGCGCTGATCGCCACCGGCATCGCCGTCGTCTTCGCTGGCTTCACGCTCACCGTCGACCACCGGGTCCGGACACGACGAGCGGCCAGGCTGCGGTTCCTGGCCGGCCGGCACCCGATCGTGCACCACTGGCGGTTCGTCGCCGTCGCTGCCCTGGTCGTCGCTGGTGCTACGGCTGCGACCCGGGCACTGTCCGACCCGGTCGGAACGCCCTCGCTGCCGGCCGCAGCGATCACAGCGGTCGTGGTCGCGCTGGCCACCGGTGCGCTGCTCACGGTGCTGCTCATCGCCACCGCACGCGAAGGAAGGGATCAACCATGACGAACGAGACACTGCTCCGCGTCGACGGGCTCGGGTACGACGTCGCCACCCGGACGCTGTGGAACGACCTCAGTGTCGTCGCCGAACCACACGCCGCGGTCGCCGTCCGCGGAGTGTCCGGGCAGGGCAAGACGACGCTCTTGCGCTGCCTCGGCGGGCTGGAACGACCGACCCGAGGGAGCGTGTCCGTCCTCGGCATCGACATCCACGCTGCAGCCAGGCGCGAACAGCGACGTCTGCGCCGTGACGTGATCGGGTTCGTGACGCAGGACCACGCTGTCGTCCCCGAGTGGTCGATGCGGCAGAACCTTGGCGTCGTTCGCCCACGTGGGGTGACGAGACAGGAGCTCGACATCCGCGTCACCACTGCACTCGATGTCGTCGGACTCGGCGGGCGGCAACGGATGCGGGCCGGGCTGCTCAGTGGCGGCGAACAGCAGCGCATCGCCGTCGCACGGGTCCTGGTCCAACAGCCCCGGGTGGTGTTGGCGGACGAGCCGACAGCGTCGCTCGACGACGTCAGCGCCGCCATGGTGCGGGACGGCTTGGACCTCATCCGGCAACACGGTGGTGCGGTCGTCGTGGCGACGCACGATCCGGAGTTGTCGGCGTGGTGCGAGGCGGAGGTCGATCTCGGAGCGCCGATCGTGAACTCCTGAGCCCCTCGAACAGGTGGTCGCAGCCCGACACGATCACGATGAGGATGATGGAGCGCGGCGCAGAGTCCGTCGGCGTGCGGAGGGGACTGGGGATGCACAACGGCTACGCGGTGATCGACCTCGAGACGACGGGCCTCGCGCCCTCGTACGGCCACCGGATCATCGAGGTCGGCATCGTCCACGTGACCCCGGACGGCGACGTCGAGCGGACCTTCGAGACCGTCGTCAATCCCCAGCGCGACCTCGGCCCCGTGCACATCCACCGGCTGCGCGGCGCCGACATGACCGGCGCCCCGACCTTCGCGGACATCGCCGGCGACCTGGTCGACAAGCTGCGCGGCCGGGTCGTCGTCGCACACAACGCCTCGTTCGAAGCGCGGTTCCTGCACGCCGAGTTCGAGCGCCTGGGCCACCGGTCGCCGTTCAAGCAAGCGAGTACGGCACTCTGCACGATGCGGCTGGCGCAGGAGTTCCTGCCCGGCTCCGGTCGGAAGCTCGCCGACTGCTGCAGCGCCTACGACATCGAACTTGTCGACGCGCACGAAGCGCTCGCCGACGCCCGCGCCACCGCGAGCCTGCTCGGCGCGTACATCGGGTCCTCCCGGCAGGATCCCCGCTGGACCACCTGGGGGACGCGAGCCACGGAGTTGCGGTGGCCGAGCCTCCAGTCCGGTGGTTCGCCCTGGACTGCACGGCGGCGCTCGACCGGCACCGCCGACCGCACCCGCGTGGACGTGGCGACGGACCGCCTGCCGGCCGTCGACGGCGGTACGGAGGCGACGCTCTACGCGGCCGTCCTCGACCGTGCGCTGTCGGACGACCTGCTGACAGCGAGCGACGCCGACCAACTCGCCGCGTTCGGGCGTGAATTCGGACTGCCCGAGCCAGTCCGAGCTGACCTGCACCGCCGCTACTTCGCCGACCTGGTCGAAGCCGTCTGGGCGGGTGGGGTCCTCACGATCCAGGACCACATCCAGCTCGAACGGGTCGCGCGGCTGCTCGGCGTCACGGACGACGAGCTGGAACACGCGGTCCACAGTCGCCAGCCCGCGCGGATGGGCGCGCGGTCGTTCTCCGCCGCGCAGCAGCCGACGTCGACCGCGGCCGTCGAGGAGGAGCCCGCGATCGACCTCGGCGAGGGCAGCATCGTCACGCTGACCGGGGAGATGCGGCGGAGCCGGACCGAGATCGAGGCGGACCTGGCCCGGCTCGGCATCCGGTCAGCGCCGAACGTCACGAAGAAGACGGCCGTCCTCATCGCGGCCGACGTGGACAGCCTGTCCGGCAAGGCGCGGAAGGCCCGCCAGTACGGCATCCCGATCATCGAGGAGGACGTCCTGGAGGCGGCGCTCGCCGCCGCCAGGAAGTCGTGACCATTTGCGGGTACCGGCACAGGCGGTACGCGCACATAGTCACGGCAGCGTGAGCGTCCCGACCTCGGTGCGGCGCAAGCGACCCGAAGCAACGCCGGCCACCGTTGCTTCTGTCATCCGACCCAGCACGGCACTGCTCATTCGTCTGCCGCCGAACAGAGCGTGCGTCTCGCGACGCAGGATGTCCTCCGCCAGCGCTCCGTTCTCTTGCAGGACATGCCGCATCGCGTTGATGATCTCCCGAAGACTGACGCTTTCCACCAGGCGCTCTGCTGAACCAGCGGAAGGGACGCGGAAGTCGTTCCACTGCTCAGGCGCCAGGCCGACCGGCCAGACGAAGCGTTCGTCCGCGCTCCATCGGAACATCGGTGGAACGAGTTCGAGGATCGCTTGCTCTTCTTCCTCCGTCAGCTCGGACGCGAGGAACGCTTCAGCCACCGCCGCGACCAGCGTGCGCGCCGAGACTGGACCTTCGGCTTGCACGACTTCGTAGATGACGCTCTGCACCAACGATGCGTTGTCGGGCTGACGGACGTCTCGCAGGATGGTGCTGACACCAGCAGTCCGTCGCACCCACGGGACGAACGGCTCTACGCTTCCAACAGAAGCGTCAAGTCGCATCGGCGACTCACCGACCGATCCCTCTGGCTCGGTGCCAGCCGTGTGCCGCGGCTCCTCTCGTCGATGGTGAGCCGTGTTGGCGAGTTGCGGCACCGGTGTACCCGCGGTGGTGCTCGCGACCTGAGGTGAAGGACCTCCCCCGTTGGCGTTCTCAGAAGCTGAGAGGCTCGGCGCTTCGCCTGTGACCGCGGAGATCGGTCCGGCCTGGCTCCCTGTGTGCGTCCCCGCGGTCGCCTGCTTGTCCAGGAGAGCAAGGACGTCTCCGGAGTGGCGCTGCGCTGCGGCCACGATGCGGTCGAGCACCACGTCGTGTGACGACAACCATTCAGGAAGCCAGACGCGCTGCACGCTCGGCCAATGCATCAGGCCCTGGAGGACCTCAGTGGGAAGTGCGTCGCGATCGGCGACGGTGGCGCGATCCGCCCAGGCTGCGGTGTCGAGCAGAACGGCCACGACCGGCGAGTCTGGCGCGCTGGCGGAGGCGACGGCGATGTCGACCTTGAAGTCGGAGAGTCCGACGTCCGTGGTCACGGCCAGTCCACGTGCTCGGAGCGCCTCGGCGATCTCCTCGCGGTGTCGGTCAGTGAGCCCGACACTCGAAGGGGCGCCGAGCACGGCGTCGGGGCCGCGTTGCGCCAGTTCGAGGTACGAACGCAGGTGTTTGATGCCCACCGAGTTCGTCTCCTCGGTGCGCAGGTCCTGCGGATCGAAGCTCGAGAACAGGATGACCTGACGCCGGGCACGAGTGATGGCGACGTTGAGCCGCCGCTCGCCGCCCGGGTTCGTGAGCGGCCCGAAGTTCAGCGGCAGGACACCCTTCTCATTTTTGCTGAACGCCGTCGAGAACAAGATCGTGTCGCGCTCGTCACCCTGGACGTTCTCGAGGTTCTTCACGAAAAGCCCGTCGACAGCCGTGTCGAGCGCTTCGCTGATCCGTTCGTCTCCAGACGATCGGAGCAGTTCCTCCACCAGCGCACGTTGCTGCGCGTTGAAGGTAACGACGCCGAGTGACGGGAGCGACTCGGGTGAGTGCGCGAATCGAGCGTGGACCTCAGCGACGATCGCTGCGGCTTCGACCGGGTTCGTCCGGAGCGACTTGGCGGTCGCTCCGGCCCCCGCACGGATGAATGTGCCGTCGACACGGCGGAGGGAGACGCCGTGCCCGTCGAGACCGTCGTCAGCGGTCCCGAGGGCCGGTGCCGGGAAGGAGGTCAGTTGGTCCTCGTAGTAGTGCCGGTTGCTGAAGGCGATCAGCGACTCGTCCTGGCTGCGGTAGTGCCAGGTCAGCTGGTAGCGGTCCACGCGAGCCTGCACGCACTCGGCGAGGATCGACTCCTCGTCGACCGCGACCGACTCCAGCGGGCTCTCGTCGTCCTCGTCGTCGCCGAGGGCAGCTTCGGCGAACGACGTCGGCGGCATCTGCTTCGAGTCCCCGACGACGACGACCGCTCGAGCGCGACCCATCGCGCCGATGGCGTCGGCGACGCGCACCTGCGACGCCTCGTCGAACACCACGAGGTCGAACAGGCCGCTCTTCGCCTCGAAGAACCGCGCGACCGAGTCCGGGCTGACCAGGACACACGGCGTCAGTTCGGTGATGACCTCGCCGTAGGTCGACATCATCTCGCGGAGCTTCATCCGGCTGCGCTGCTTGCCGATCTCGGCGACCAACCGGCCAGCGGGACCGGTCGCGTTCGTCGCCGTGAACGACCGTCGTTCGACGACCTGGTGTGGGATCTGCCGCGGCAGATGGTCACGCACCTCGAGCGCCGCCGCCGTGTAGCGATCAATGTGTCGGACGTGCCCCGGGGCATCGAAGGCCTCGAGACCGGTGGACTGCGCCCGCTCGCGGCGCATGGCCGCAGCGAGACCGCGCTCGAAGGCCTCGATCGCCTCTTCGGCAGGCACCGCCCCGATGAGCAGTGCGTCGTACGCGGCGGTCATGCCTGCTACTCGGAGCGTCCGGAGCGCGTGCCGCCACTGCAACCACGCGAGCGGCGTGACCGCGGTCATCTGCGAGCCGTCACGACCGGCTGCCGTCGCGGACCAGCGCTCCAGCAGCGGTACGTCCTGCAGCCAGCGTCGCCACGACTCGGGAGTCGCGTGGGGCATGTCGAGGAGATCAGCGAGGGCTCCGGCGTACTCGTGGACAGCCGCGAGAACGGTGCCGTCGACGGGCCCGACGCGCGTCGCGCAGCGCTCGAGTGCAGCGCGGAACCGTCGATCCTCGTCGGAGGCGCTCGCGGTGTCCGTCGCACGGACGAGCTGCGTGAGGTCGTCGACCTGCCGAGCGACGGACACCCGGTCGTGGTGCTCGAGCGGACTCCAGGCGGCGTCGACGTCGATGCCCGGAACGGACCGCACGCGACTGCCCAGCGATCGGGCGTGCTCCTGCATCTCAGCGGCACGGCGGGCCAGCGGTACGAGGCGCGCGTGATCGAGTTCGACGTCAGCCTGCAGGACGGATCTGAACTCCTGAGCGACGGCAGCGACGCGCTTCTTCCGGCCGAACACCCCCGATTCCTGAGCTGTCGCTGCGTCATGCGCGATCCGGGGGAGATCCATACGGAGCACGTCGGGCCGCAGGACGGAGAGGACGTCCGTGAAGCGGTCGGCGAAGCCGGCCGTCTCGGAGCCGAGCGAATCCACGGCGCTTCGCCACCGCTCGGTCCGCGCCTCTTCGAGCACCGGAGCGTCTACCGGCGGAGCCTGTAGAACGGCGACCAAGAGCCGGGCGTCCGCTGTCGTCGTCGCCGTGAGCACGGCCTCCAGGACGACGTCGTCGGAGGGGAGGCCCGCGACGGCCGCGTCGAAGCGCCTCACCCGCTGCGCGAGGTCGGCGGCGTCTGCTGCCTCATCTGACGGGTCCACGAACGCCCAGCTGTGGTCCGGACGAGGCTTAGCCCGGAGCGCGAGGTCTGGGAGCTCGCGCAGGACGGTCCGGATCTCATGGAGCTGTGCGGACGTCACTGTCCCGGCCACGGGGAGCGGGACCTCGAGTTCGAACGTCGTGTCGCCGGTTGCGAGCTCTGCGTTCCGGGCTGAGTAGAACGAGCGGCCAGCGGCGTTCTCGGCGTGGAGCTGCACGGCGTACCGGGCCAGCCGTCCGCGCGAGACCGCGGCGTTGTCAGATGCCCGGCGGAGGGCTTCGGTGTCGACGAGCGGGCGCTGTGCCAGGGCTTCTCGTAGACGTGCCCGGACCTCGACGGGCTTGCTGCCCTTGTCGTGGAGATCCAAGGTGAAGGGCCCGAGCCCGACCTGCGCGAGTCGCCGCTGCACGACGTCGAGGGCTGCGCGCTTCTCGGCGACGAACAGCACGCGGCGACCGTCAGCGATCGCCTTCGCCAACAGGTTGGTGATCGTCTGGGACTTGCCCGTTCCGGGAGGTCCTTCGAGGACGAACGTGTGGCCCTCGCTGGCTGCGGCGACGGCCTGCAGCTGCGACGAATCGGCGGACACCGGCAGCTCTCCGAGCAGCTCGTCGAGCGCGCTGTCCGAGGCAGTGGCGTCGAGGTCGACCGGAGCGCCGACGAACGGCTCGGTCGGCTGATCGATGAGGTGCTTCACCAGCGGATTCTCGGAGAGCTCACGCCAGTTCTCGTCGAGGTCCTTCCAAAGGCGGAACTTCGCGAACTGCAGCACCGCGAGGTCGACGGTGGGTTCGATCGTCGCGGACACGCCGGCACCCATGATCGCTCGACGAGTGGCAGCGAAAACGGCGTTGACGTCGATGCCGGACGCGTCCTGCGCCGGTTCCGCGAGCTCGGGGATGCGAAGGCCGTACTCGGCATGGAGCTTCTCGAGAAGGCTGTAGTTCGGTGTCGATGCCCCGGCGTCGTCGAGGGTGATCCGGTAGGTCCCGCCTCTGGCACGCGCTTTCAGGGTGACCGGGACGAGGATGAGCGGTGACCGGACTTCCTTGCCCTTGACCCTCCACACCAGCGACCCGATCGCGATGTACAGGTTGTTCGACCCGGTCTCCTCGACGACGGTTTTCGCCTTGTAGGCGAGGGCTTGGAACTTCCGCGTGTAGTTCGCCGTCGCGGCGTCCGCGAACAACTGCCGCTTGGTCCGGAACAGTGTGGTCCGGTCCGCGTCGGGGAGCTGCGATGCCCACTGCACGCCGCGTTCGCGGACGACCGCGGGCAGCGCGTCGGACGGCAGGAGTTCGATCGACTCTCCGGCGCTGAGGACGTCCTCGAACTCCGCGAGTCCGTCGGACGCGACGAACAGCGGGAACTGCGCCGTCTTCGTGAAGTTGATGAGCCGGTTCCGCAGACTGAGGTCGAGCAGGTTGTTCTTCCACTGCCGGACCCTCGGAGGAGTGTCGTCGTCCGCCCGCGCTGCGGAGCCGTCGAAGACCGGCGGTACGTACGCGGCCGGGTCCGTCCGCTCGACCTGGTACTCGACGACCGTGACCTGGCCGTCCTGCCCGGTGACGCGCGCGGGGAGTGGCAGGATCCGAGCGACGGAGCGGGCGAGGTACAGGTCGACGTACCCGAACAGCTCGTCCAGCCCGTACGCACGGATCTTGTCCACGGAAGCCCGACGGATGTCCCCGAAGGACGCGTCCTGGTCCTCGTCGGTCAGCATGGTGGTCTCCAGCACGGAGATCTGTCCCTCGGCCAGCAGGTTCCGTAACACCGTGTGGTCGTCCATCACCACGTTCGGGAGCTGCTGCTCCACGCGCCAGTAGGCGAGGAATGCGTGCCCCGGTACGACGACGATCATCGAGCGCACGCCGACACGCTCCAGGGCGGCGGCGAGTGTCGTCGCGGTGTCGAGGCACGTGCCGAAGCGGTCATCGAGAACTTCGGCCGGCGTCCGGACCTTCTGACCGACGTCCGACCAGCTCGCAGGCGGAACGCTGTAGCGGACGTGGCGCGCGCGGATCGCATCGACCATGGCCTCGACCGTGCGGTCGACGCGTTCCTCGTCCTGCTGGTAACCGACGAACGAGCCGTCGCCGGTCATGGACCGGAGGCGGTTCGAGGCGTCGTCCATGACCGGTGCGAGTGCCGGGTGGTTCGGTTGCACGTGCGCGGCGAGCATCTCGAGGGAGAGCTCGACCTGGCTCGGGACAAGGAGCCATTGACCTGCGGCGAGGACGTGCACGTCGGCGGTGGCTTCGGCGAGGACGCGGTCACCGTCACGGAGCACTGCTCGCACGCGGCCCGGCCGTGAGTCCTCGACGCCCATCATCTGCGTCGGGTCGAGCGTGAGACCGAGATCGGTCTTGGTCACGGCGTCGGCAGAGGGCTCGAGGTCGAAGAAGTGCTCACGCGGTTCGCCGAGCTCGGCCCCTGCTGAATCGATGCTGACCGTGAGTCGGGCGTTCCTGACCGCCGGCCTCTGATGCAGGATCGTGACGCCGGGTAGCACCCGGACACGGTTGTGGGCCATCGCGTAGCTGACGATGCTGGCCCCGACGAGCGTGATGTCCGTGGAACTCGTCGATCGAGCGGGGGACTCCGTGCGAGCGTCGGTCGGCGCGACCGGTCGGACTGTTTCGACGACCTGCGGCTGAGCCTCGGCGGACCCCACCATCGTCACCTGGAAGTCGCGCCGGAGCGCTGCAGCCTGCTCGGCCTGTTCGGCGGCACCGAGGAGATAGAGGAGTCGGTACACACTGTCGAGTGCTCGGTAGGTGTCCGCGTCGTCGAACTCGGCGTTGTGAGCCCAGCGGTTCCGGATCTCGCGGAGCTCCCCGGCGAGGCGACTCCCGTTCCGGTCGAGGAGCGCGTCGAAGGGGCGGCCGAGACGGGGCAGGGTCTCGGTGACGATCCGAAGCAACACCTGCAGGTCGGCCTTGTCGTAGCGGCGCTCGCCGCCGCCCTTTTCGCGGTCCTTCACTGCCAGGATCTCGGTCCAGGACACTCCGGGACGGAGACGCGGCTCCAAGGTCGACGCGACGATCGGACGCAGTCCCGTCCCGAGCGTCCGCAGTCCGGCAGCGACGTGGTCCGCGTTGTTCATCAGCGGTTCTCCCCAGTTCTCGTTCGTGGACGCCGTCGCGGTAGTGCCACGGGCGGTCGTCCGACTGCGACATCGTGGCATGAGCCGTCGTCAGGCGCGGACACCGGTGCGTTCCGTGCACCGAGGGCTGGTCCCGGCCCCGTCATGCCCTCAGCGTTCAATGCGCGTTCGGCGTCGTGAGGTGGCGACCGATGTACCCGATGTAGATCATGCCCGAGCGATCCGAGTCGTCGAAGTAGTGCATCCGCGGCGCGAATCGATCGCGATGCGTCGGCTTGAAGTGCGCCAGCATCGGTACCGCGCCGGACGCGTCCACGGACAACGGGACCGGCCGCACGCGCTCGGTGTGCATCTTCTTGTTGTTGATCACCGTCGTGCTCTCCGTTGCGGCATGGCGCTCCGGCGAACACTTGGTGCCCGCCTGGGCGTCGTCGTGCAGGTACATGTGGACATTGCCGGCATAGCCGTTTTTCTTCGCGTCGACGTAGTCGTACAGCACGCGCACGTACGACCACAGGGCAGCTGCGTACCGCCCCGTTCCGTCACGGTCGTCGACTTCGGCCGCGATGTCCTCGTCACCGGTGAAGACGACTCGATCACGAGCGTGATGAGCGTCGGTTCCCGGAGTGAGTCTTGCAACGAGCTCGCGGACGTCAACGGGAGCCTCCCACAGTGCCTCGTCCCCGACAGGTGCGAAGCGGGCACGTTGATCTGCATCGAGGTTCCGACGGAGCCAGTCCCGTTCACGCGCTGCCTTCCGGGCCTCATCTGCCTCGATCGCTGCCTCCACCTCGAGGTCTGCGATACGGGAGTTGAGGTCTTTGATCCTGTCGCTGAGATCCGACTCGCGGTCGCCAGCCTCAGCGAAGAGACGTTCGTACGTGTCCTTCTCGAGCGCCGCTGCCCCGATGAGCTTGTCGAGCTCGTCGAAGTGCTCCTCACGCGGGTCCGTGACCTTGAGCCAGCGAAGGACAAATGCACCGGCGCGGCGCAGGAGTGTCAATGAAACGGCAGGGCGTTCGTCCGGTGCCCAGTCCATCGGGATGCGCAGAGCGCCCGTTCGCGCTGGTACGGGTTCGGAGAGGGCGGGCGCTGCCTCGCCGTGCTCCCCGTCGCTGTCGTCGCGGGCGTCTGAGCGCCGACCTTCAGCGGCCGTCGGAACGACCCCGAGGGCGCCCAGTTCCTCCGAGACGACTTCGTCGATCAGGGTGCCTCGCGCTCGTCGGGCTTCTTCTTCGAGCAACAGGCGCATCGTGCGCCGGACGTCCTTCGGCAGCTCGAGTTCGAGGAGCCGTCGCCGTATGCCGGACGCGTGCGTCGCTCGGAGTGCAACGTCTGCTCTGCCTCGCCGTATTGCCCGCGCGAAGGTCGAGGGCCCCAAGACCCTGTGTCGCACCGAATCGAAGGCCGCTTCCAGGTCGACGGAAGGCGCGAAGGTCCTGATGCGCCCAAGCTGCACAGCATGGGATGCCGGCATCAGCGAATTGAACTCGGCGACGGCGTCGTGCGTCATCACGTAGACGGACGCGACGCCGACGCTGTACTGCGTGAGGCTCTCGACGGTCTTCGCCCAGGCACTGTCTGTGTCAGCCCCCAGCGATGAAGCGACGATCACCGATGTCGAGCGGGCTTCGTCGGTCAGGACGTCGATGAGGTCCCCGACTTCATCCTGCCGGACGACCTGCGGCGTGTTGGTCAGCCGAGCCGAGCCGTCACGCACTTCGACGCGGTCGAGGATCTGCCCGACGATCCGCGGTGGGGCGACCGTCAGGACCGAGTCCTCGGCTTTCTCGCTCACCCGACCGGTCTCGATCACGAGCGCTGATGTGGAGCTCCGGCCGGTCCCGCTTGTCAGCGCGTAGACGGAGACGATCCAGGAGCCGTTATTGCGCTCGACGAGCCGGATCAACTGCCGGCGTACTTGTCCGCGCTCGTCAGAGCGGTCGGTCACTGAGAGAACGGCCTGCGGCCCGAGTACGAAGTCACCCGACCCTTCCCAACCAGCAGTGTCGAGCGTTGCTGATCGGCGGGGACGGGTCTTGGTCAGAAGCCAAGCGCGCACCTCCTGCTCCGCCAGCTGGACTGCGTCGGTACCTACAGGCAATCGGAGCACAGCTCGGTAGCCGACCGACTGCTGCTGGGCGGCGCGCTGTGCCTCGAGAACCGCCGAACGGTCCGAGGAAGTCATCAGTCCACGCGTCTCATTCATCTTCAAGACCTTCCCGGTCAACCCACCTCACCGCACCCCGACCCAGAGCCCGTCCCGCGCCCGCGTCATCCCGACGTACAGCTCCCGGCGGTCGAGCGCCCGCCGTTCCTTCGCCGACTCGGACTCCGTAAGCGGCGGATCTGCGAGCAGCTTTGCCGGCACGTGCGGCAGGAGCACCTGCTTGAACTCCAGGCCCTTCGCCCGCTTGATCGTGCCGACGCGGATCATGTCGGAGCTCTTGCCGGCGTAGTTCTTCAGCGAGACGGTCGGCACCCCGGCATCGGCGAGCAGCGCCATCACCTTGTCGGCCTGCGGGTTGGTCGCTGTCAGGATGCCGACGTCACCGCGTCCCGTGCCTACGAGACGGAGGACCTCCTCCACCCGGGCGAGCAGCGCGTCGTCGTGTTCGATCCGGCTGCGGAAGCGGTTGATGCCCGGCTGCGGTCCGGAGCGCGTCACAGCGGAGACCGAGTCGCCAGCGCCGTCGACGCCCTCGATGTCGACGAACTGGTCGTCGGCCACCATCTGCTTGGCGAACTCGAGGATCTCCGCCGTGTTGCGGTGGTTCACGTCGAGCACGACACCGCGTCCGGCGAGGCTGATGCCGACCTCTCCGAGTGTGTAGCCGCCCGGGTAGATGGTCTGCTGCCCATCGCCGATGAGGGTGAGCCCGTCGGAGCGGTCGCCGACGAGCGAGTGGAGGAGCGAGACCATCGCGCAGGACAGGTCCTGCGCTTCGTCGACGACCACCGCGTCGTACCGGTCGAGCGGGACCTCCCGCAGTGCGTCACGGGCGAGCAGGATCACGTCTTGCCAGTCGCAGCCGCCGCGCTCGCGGAGACCGGCTGAGTACGCCTCGTACAGGTCCCACACGGCCTGCCGGTCGTCAACGGTCAACCGGTGCTTCCGCCCGACGCGGGCGAGGTCCGCGTACTCGTCGAAGTGGGTCAGCCCGCGTCCCTTGATGACGTGGCTGATCTCCTCCTCCCAGTAGCGACGCGTGAAGCGCGTCGCCTTCAACGGGCTGGAGGCGCTGATTGCGTTCCATGCATCGGCGAACGCGAGTTGGGCCTCCCGTCCGGGCGTGCGGAACGCGATCCCGCGTTCCTTGAGGAGGCGGGTGGCGAATGCGTGCACGTTGACGAAGTCGACGCGGCCGACCATCTCCGGCGCCAAGCGCTCGAGGAGCGACTCGAGCACTGCCGGCAGCGTTCGTATGTAAGTGGTGAAGAGGATGCGGCCACCCGTCGAACGGGCCAGGTAGGCAGCCCGGTGCAGTCCGACCACGGTCTTGCCCGTGCCGGCTGCCCCGCGGATACGGGCCGGGCCGTTGAAGCTGCGACGGACGAGCTTCGCCTGTGCGGGGTCGAGCGAGGCCATCCACTCCTCGATCGGCGCCTCGAGAATGCCGTCGAGGAGCTGACGGTCGAGCTCGTCCTGATCGACCGGCTCCGGTTGCGGCTCGGGTGCGCGAGGGACGACGGTCTGCGGGACGATCACTTGCTGGGTACTTGCGGCCGCGCCGTCCATCACCGGGAAGTGTGAGATGACGGCGGCGAGGACCTCGTCGACGCGCCTGGGGGAGAGCCGAGCCTTCGGGCGGGTGATGTGTCCGATGAGGTCGTGCGTGCCGACGATGTCGACCGAGGCCACTCGCGCCTCGATGCCCTTCTTGCCTGCGAGGGCGACGACGGCATGCACCTCACCGGGAGCGAGGCCGACGTCGGCGAGAACCTTCTCGGTGTCCCACGCGAGGTCGGCGAGGCGAGCAACGTCGTCCGTGACGTCCTCCTGGCCGCGCCTGATGCGGTCGTTGTCGATCGCGACCTCGCGCCAGGCCTTCGTGTCGACGATCCAGACGCCGGAGTTGCCGACGACGACCATGTCGACGTTCGCGGTGCTACTGCCGGGCCAGCGGCGGTCGGCGAGGAGGTGGTAGCCGATGCCGGCGAGGGGTGCGAGCGTGCGTGCTGTCTCGGCCTCGGTTCGGTGGGCGACCTCGAAGCGGCCGGCGCGCTGCTCGGCCTCGTCAGCCTGGCGGCGGAGCTCGCTTGCTCTGCCGCGCTGACGGCGTGCTTCGACGCCTGCCGATTCCCCTGCGATCGTCATCGTGCTGTGCCCCTCGGGGACGCGTCGAGACGGGCGCCGCCTGTGGTCCCTGGAACGGGCGGTGCTGACTCATCCTCGGGGTTGTCGTGGTTGAGCGCGAGCACCTGTTCTGGGGGCGGTAGCGCCTGGCGGCGCAGCCTGTCGTCTTAGCGGTCGTGTTCCACTGTCGCGGGTGGTGCAAGCGAACGTGAGTACCGGTCGTGCCGAAGCCAGCGACGGAATCAGCGGACTTCGGTCAGGTTGCCTCGGGCGCCCGACGCCACCCTGCGCCGGTGTTGTCGCGGAACGTGATCGTATTCACGCCCCGAGCATCTGAGATGGTGAAGGGGCGTACTGGGTCGTGAATTTCCGGAAGTGCGTTCGGATAGTCCCATTCCGTCATCGAGTCTTCTTCGATGGTGTTCCCGACGAAGAACTCACCTGGAGGCACGCACTGCAAGGTCGCAACTCGTGGAGAGGAAAAACCGTGGCACTGGACCTGCAGGTCGTAGACAGGGTCATCGGAAGAGTTGCGAATGACGACTCCGAAGACGACTCGCCCCGCAGTCCGTATACGAGCGGCGGCCCAAGCGCTGACCTGAGTTGCCTGCCGTTTACGCTCCGCGTGACGTGCCTGCTCATCACGCCCCGACTCGATCCGGTACAGGCGCTGAGCCTGGAAGCCTGCGAACATCGCCGCAGCCAGTGCGACTGTCGTCGCGATCGCACTCAGCCCGTCGAAGAACGGTTCAAGTCCACGCCGGCACGGTAGCAGGGGCGGGCTCGCCGCCGAGCGCCCGTCTCGGATCTCCAATTCGATCCGACCGGCGTTCATAACGCATTAGCCTGACCACGTCGAAGGTTCGTCAACTCCCTGAGAAGGTCACTCGTGAGCGCTCGTCCTGTTCTCCTGTTCCTGCATGGTGTCGGCACAGGCGATGTCGAAGATGACTGGCAGGTTGCGCTGTCGGGAGCACTGGTCCGTCTTGGGTATCCGGCTCTCGACCCCGACCGGTGGATCGCGCCGAAGTACGCGTACGCGCTGCACAACGGCGATGGTAAGTACCACGTGCCCCCAGTGACCGTGAAGCAGCCCGGTAAGGACGAAGCGCGGACCAATCGACGCGACTTCGAGCGACGCACGAGCGCCATGGAGTACCGACTCGGTCAGCACGAGGACACATCGCTCCGGCCGGTGGCCAACATGATCGTCGACATCGCCTTCGAAACGCCTCCCTTCAAGCAGGCGCACAACTACCTCAACGACGAGCAGGCGCGCGCGCGGGTGCTCAACCGGGTTCTCGACTCGCTTCCGCCCGCGGGCGAGCTGCTCATCGTGGGACACAGTCTCGGGTCAGTCATCGCAGCCGACCTCGTTCGACGCCTCCCTGTCTCTTTGACGGTCGTCGGGATGATCACCATCGGAAGCCCGCTTGCGAGCGGGTCCGTGCGCGCAACGGACTTGCGAGAGACGATGCAGGAACCACCGACGAACCTCGGCTGGTGGATCAACTTCTGGAACGGTCTCGATCCGGTGGCGGCGCACCGCGGTCTCTCCTCGGTCATGCCGTGGCTTTTGGATCTCCGTGTCACGACATCCCCGAGCCCTCGCGTCCACACCGCAGCCGAGTATTTGTCCGATCCACGGGTCGCTGAAGCAATCGGCTACGCGATGCACGGTTCGCTCTCGACAGAACTCGTGCAGACGGTCAACGCGGTCGACGCTCCGCTCGACGCTGACGAGCGTGTCGTACTACTCGCACTGCGTTACGCGCACCTCGTCAGCACACAGCTCAAGGACGATCTGCAGGACCGTTTCCTCGGAGCGCTGCGAGTAGTCCAATCGACCGCAGTCGAGGCGATGCTTCAGCGTCGCAACAGCGAGGGGCGGGCACGGCCCGAGTTGATCGGCCGACTGAGGTTCGACTTGGCCGATCCCGGAGCCACGGCGATGCCGCCCGAGCCCGGCATGTACCTCAGCAAGGAAGACGCGCTCGTCCAACTGATCGTCCTCGCCTCTGACAACTTCCTGAGACCCTTCGACGTCGGTTTCGGTGAAGTGGTGAAGCGACAAGCGATGCGCGACCTCACGGCGGAGCTCGGCCTCGGGAGCGTCCTGGGCGGAGACGTCCTCGACGCCCTTGACCAAGCCGAGAAGGTCCTGTCCGGGAGCAAGGGGCCGAACTGGATCAGGATCGGCGCGCTGGGCGTGGGCGCGGTGGCGATCGTCGTCGCGACCGGAGGGTTGGCGCTCGCAGCCGGCGCCGGTCTGGCGGGAGCTGCCGCCGTGACGAGCGCTCTCGCAGCATTCGGGCCCGGCGGGATGATCGGCGGCCTCATCACCGCCGGCAGCCTCGTGACAGCCGGCGGGGGCGGCATCGCGTTCGGGCTCGCAAGTTCGAGTACATCCTCCGAAGCAGTCGAGTCGATAGTCATGCGGCAGCTCGCAGCGGTCATTCTGCGCCAGAAGCTCGACCTTGATCAAGATCTCGCCGTTTGGCAGCTGCTCGTCGAGACGGAGCGGCAGGTGAGGCGCTCGCACGAGCGGCTGGACGAGTACTCCGATCCGAAGTCGCCGGTGCTCGTCGAGCTCCGGAAGAAGATCCTGATCGTCGAGCGAGCGCTCAACTTCATGCGGGAGCAGGGACTCGAGCCTGGATCGCCGTCGCAGGCGCGAGCGGCAGCTCGCTGACCGGCCGGAAGGACACAAGGACCATGAGCCGTTCCATCAATCGGACGAACCGCCTTCGGGCAGCCCTTCGCTACCTCGATGAACGAGGAGGCGCAGCGAGCCGGCTCGATGTCTGGGACGCAGCACGCGCACGAGTTCCGCTCGAAGGCGAAGAGCTTGCGCCGAACCAGCACGGCAAGCCCCAGGGACAGTCAGACTTCTTCTGGGGCTCAGCTGGTCTGGTGCACGCGGGCTTCCTGTCCAAGCCCGTCCGCGGTGAGTGGCACGTGACAGACGACGGCCGTCGCGCCTCGGCCGACGGCGTCCCCTTCGAGCAGTTCCGTGCCGCGCTGAACGACCGGCAGCGCGCTTTTCAACGCGCACTCCGTGAGGACCGGGAGATGCGTCTCCGGACCGAGATCCTGCCGCCAGACGACCGCGCCGAACTCGTTCGCATGACGGGTCAAGTGTTCGTCGAACGCGGGCTGCGTGCGCTCGACTCGGTGTTCGCCCCGGGCCGCGAGATCTGGCGTGCCGACGTCGTCGCCGAGCTCGAGCGATGCTTCCTCGAGCAGCCGGACATCGAAGGCGCGGATTTCCTTGAAAGGCTGGGCCGACAGTTCGACGGGACGTCCGACGACGCGAAGCTCCTGATGGCAGAACTCATCGGCTGGCAAGTGCTCCCTCTCCAGAACCCCGGCGAGAAAAAGAAGCGGCAGCGAGTGGAGTTCCTCCTGGGTCAAATGGACCACCCGGTCACGATCCCCGGAGATATCGATAGCGCATTCCGCGCGTGGTCCTTCAACCCCGGAACGGGGATGTCGGTTCAGCTCTATCGAGCAATGTCGATCGTCATGCGCTGTGCCTCGATGTGGATCGCCCTTGACCGAGAGGCGCGGGAGCACGCGCTTGACGACCCTTGGGCGTGGCGGGACTTCGTCGACAACATTCCCGGTGCGGCCTTCCCGACTCAGCGCAACGAGCTGCTCTACCTCGTTCACCCGGGTGTGTTCGGCGAGGTCATCTCCAGCACCGCTCGGGAGGCGATACGACTGGCCTTTGCCGGGGAAGTCGAGGGGCAGGCAGACGACGACCCCGACGCTCAGTTCCAACAGATCGCCATCGCTCTGCAGGCTAAGGCGAAGGGGCCTGCAAAATTCTACGAGGAACCGCTCTTCGGCCGTTGGCAGCAGGTGGAGCCGACGGTTCGGAAGGACGAACCGCAGGTGAGCGACCCTGGCGAATCGATCTCAGTCCTCGTCCAGGCGGAGCCACCGGTGCGGTCGCCTTTTCCGTCCGTCGTGCCCATACTTGCTACGTCCCTCCACATGCCCGAACGCTGGCTCCAGGACACCCTCGACCTCATCGAGCGCCGCAAGCAGGTCATCCTCTACGGCCCTCCCGGCACGGGCAAGACATTCCTCGCGCAGGTCCTCTCGAAGCACGTCACCGGAGGAACCGACGGCGAGACCACCATCGTGCAGTTCCACCCGACGTACTCGTACGAGGACTTCTTCGAGGGCTTCCGCCCCGTCGCCAACGACGACAGCGGCAATCTCGCATTCAGCCTCCGGAAGGGCCCACTCCGAAGGCTCGCAGACTCCGCAGCCGCCAATCCGGAGGCGAACTACTTCCTGGTCATCGACGAGATCAACCGCGGCAACATCGCCAAGGTCTTCGGCGAGCTCTACTTCCTGCTTGAGTACCGCGACAGCGAGATCTCCCTGCTCTACAGTGACGAGCCGTTCACCCTGCCGAGCAACATCTTCATCATCGGCACGATGAACACAGCAGATCGCTCGATCGCGATGCTCGACGCCGCGATGCGGCGCCGCTTCGCGTTCATCGAGCTGCACCCGGAACGCGAGCCCGTGCAGAACGTGTTGTCGCGTTGGGTGGAGGCCAAAGGCCTCCAGGATGATCGTGCCGACCTGTTGTCACGGCTCAACGCGCAGATCCAGGACCACGATGCGAAGGTGGGCCCGTCCTTCCTGATGCGAGACCTGGCCGGGACCGGCCTGCAGGACGTGTGGCGGTACGAAATCCTGCCGCTCCTGGCGGAGCACCACTACGGGGAAGGCGTTGACCTGGAGGCGCGGTACGGCCTGACGACGCTGCGTCGCCAGGCGACGCCCTCCGTGTCGGACGGGGCCGAAGGTGCTTTCGTCGACGATTGAGTTGCGGGAGGCGGACCAGCCGGTCGTGCACCGGCTCCCGCGGGCGGTGGCCGTCGGGCTCGCCGCCGCGAACATCGCGTCGGTCGCGCCGACGCGGGGCGCCGACGAGTACCGCGTCAGCGGTGTCCGGAAGGTGGGCGTCGTGCGGATCGCGGGGCACACCGTGTGGCTCAAGCCGAAGACGCCCGTCCGACGCCTGTTCGCGATGCTCGGCTACGCGCGTGCCGGGAGCGCGATCTGGACCGAGGACGACTTCGGGTTCGAGGAGGACGAGGACCTCGTGCCGGCACTCGCCCACGCGTTCGTGCGGCAGGCCTCACGGGCGCTCGCAGGCGGGCCGCTCCGCGGGTACGTCACGCGGGAGGACGCGCTGCCACTCGTGCGTGGGCGGTGGCGGATCGGCGACCAGCTGACGCGGCGGGGTGGGCAGCCGCTGCCGGTCGAGGTGTCGTTCGACGACTACGTCGAGGACATCGCGGAGAACCAGGTGCTGCTGACCGCTGCTACTCGGCTCCTCCGGCTGCCCGGGGTGCCGGCCGACGCCCTCGGGGCGTTGCAGCGGATCGTCCGGGTGCTCGACGGGGTGTCCCTGATCCCGGTCGGTGCTCCGGTACCGGTCGTCCGGCCGGATCGGCGGAACCAGCGGTACTCGTCGGCGCTGGCGTTGGCCTCGCTCGTGCTGTCCGGGTCGTCGATCGAGCAGCGGGCCGGTTCGGTCGTCGCCTCCGGGTTCCTCGTCGACATGTGGTCGGTGTTCGAGGACTTCGTGTCGGCTGCGCTCCGCGAGGCGTTCAAGCCGTACGGGGGAGTGCTCGTGTCGCAGTACCAGTCGACGCTCGATGTCGAGGGGACGGTGAAGATCGCGCCGGACCTCGTGTGGGTGGTCGATGGCGAGGTGCGGGCGTGCATCGACGTGAAGTACAAGGTGGAGAAGCACGGGCAGTACCCGAACGCTGATCTGTACCAGATGGCGGCGTACTGCCGGAGGTTCGGGTTGTCACGGGGTCACCTCCTTTACGCGGCGGGCGAGGACGAGCCGCGTCGCGTCGCCGTCATCAACGGACCGGAAGTGCGACAACACGCGCTCGACCTCGATCAGTCAGTCGTTCACATCACCCGTCAGTTGTCGTCGGTGTTCGCGCGGAGAGTACAAGCTCGGTGATCAGGACAGGGTCGGATGATCACGGATGAGGGTGGCGACGACGTCGACCAGGCGTTGGTCGTCGTCGGCTAGCCCCGCGAGGACCTCTTCCAGGGTCACGTCCGTCTGCACGATGCGGTCGATCCCCGCTCCTGCTTGCCGCGTGACGAACACCCTCGAGTAGTCGGGCTCGCTCACGGGCTCTGGGGCTCGTTCGTTCTCCGTCACGGCGGTCGGCCCGAACTCCAGGAAGATGTTCGGCTTACTTCTCGGTGTCACGAGTGTCGAACACCACTCCCACTGCCCTTGGAAGTTCGCCGACACGGAGTGGACCGTGTCAGCACCGAGGAGCTCGTTCACCCGGGGACGGACCACGCGCACCGCGTGCTGGCGCAAGGTGCGTTTCACCGAGCCGAGGGTGCTACGGCTGTCCTCGAACTGCCGCTGAGCGTGCAGGGCGATCTGCGCCGCGAAGTCCTCCGCGATTGACGCGACGGGGCGCCGCCCGTACCGAGCGGACTCGCCGGTCTCGCACATCGTCTTGATGAACTCCAACTGTTCCTGCACTGTCATCGCCTGCGGTCCCTCCACGAATTGATCGATGAGCTCGTTGATGAACACGTCCTGGCGGGGGTTCGCGCCACGCCACCTGCGATCAGCATCGAGGTGCGCCCGAAGGTCATCGAGTACCTCGGCGTAGGTGATGACGACGGCATCCTCCCAGCCCATCGACAGGCGCTGGCGTTCACGACGGGCGCAGAGCATCACGACGACGCTCCGTCGCCCGTTCGCGCTGCCGTAGGCAAGGTAGCTCTCGTAGTCGTGCCCGTGGCCGTCGGATGACTCGAAGTTCTCGATCATCACCGCTGTGTCGTCGCGCAGCAGGACGATGTCGGCGATGTCCTTGCCGGGATCGGTAGCGGTCGTCGTGTCGACCTCTTGAAGCACGCGGAACCCGGCGAGCGGCAGCTGCTCACCACGAGACAGAGCCGAGTTGATGCGGGCAAGCAGGATGCGTTGAAACGCGTCCCCGAGGTGGTGCGTGGCGTCGACCCTCAGGAGCCAGGCGAACACGTTCGACAACTGCTTCTCGTGTGTGCCGTGGTGCATCACTCGAAACACGTTGAACTGCTCGGCCAGGCTCCTCGCCATGGTCGGTACGAGCGCTGTGACCATCTTCGTGAGGGCGGCTTCATTCATCACGGCGAAGAGGTGCTCAGCGTGCAAGGAGCGGGGATGGCGCTCCTTGCCAGCTGACGACGAGCTCATCGCGAGCACGGCTGGCGGCTACGTACAGCAGTGATCGTTCCCTGAGTTCGGCGTCGCCTCGCTCTTCGGGCGCTGCATGTTGCAGGGCCAGCTTGTTCGGGACGACACCCTCGGAAACGTCGAACAGGACGACCCGGGAGAACTCGAGGCCCTTGGCGCTGTGCATCGTCATCACCCGGACCTTGCCGCGTGCGGACTTCTCCGTCGCGGGCACCTCCCGCGTGGCGAGCTGCTGAACCACGGTCTCGGTCGCGCTCTTCGTCCGGACGAGCACCGCCATCGACTCCACGTCGCTGGACTCGGCTCTCCAGTCCTCAAGCTGTTGCGCCAGCGCGTCGTACTGCGCCGCGGGCATCTGATGTCCCCGGACGCGCACGTCGGGTCCGAGTCGCGCGGACCGGTAGCCCTGCTCGTCCTGGGGGCTTCCCTCGCTGTCCGTGAACTCGCCGCCTCCGAGCACGCCGAGCGCGTACCGCAGGTTCTGCTGCGTCGTCCGGTAGTTGAGGGTGAGGCGCCGCGACCTGCCCACGATCTTGATGCCGAGACGCGACAGTACGACCCGCTGCCCGTAGATGCGCTGGTGCGAGTCCTCGGCGACGAACAGGTCGTTGCCGTGCTCGCCGACGAGCGCGCGGAGCATCGTCCAGTGGCTCGGCGTCAGGTCCTGGGCCTCATCGACGAGGACGTGGTCAGCGGGGCGCTCCTCGGGGTAAGCGTCGAGGTATGCGGCAGCCACGGACGAGAGCTCTGCCCACGAGAGCCGGCGATGGGCTCGCGCATTGCGCCGGAACTGTTCGATCACGGACCACACCTGAGCGCGCTTCGCCCGGTCGAGAGCCACCCCGCGGCCGGGACGTCGGGCGGCGAAGTAGTCCGCCCGTGTGATCACACCGTTCGGTAGGACGACTTGGAGGTACTCGCTCTCCAGGAAAGCGGGCGACCGCAGCTCACCGGGAAGGTCGGGCTTGGCGTCGAAAATTGCCTCGTCCCAGCCGATGCCGTTCGAGACCAGGGAGGTGGAACGCCCGGCGTCCCACCCGATGGCGTCGATCGATGCCTGCTCCCAGCCGGCCGGATCTGCGGCGTCCCGGACGGCGTGCGCGAGCTGGTCGATCCCCGCGGTGAGGATGCCGGTCTCGCCGAGCTGCGATGCGCGAGCGAGCTGAGGATCGAGACGTCGGAGGTCCCGGTCGAGCATCCCGGCGAGGGTCCTGGTGAACGTCGTGAGGACGATCCGCGCGTTCGTGTCCCCGGCGAGTTCTCGAGCTCGGTGCAGCAGGACCACCGTCTTGCCGGTGCCGGCACCTCCGGTCAAGCGGAAGGGTCCTTTGTAGGCGCGCGTCGCGTAGGCACGCTGTTCGGGGTGCAGGAACACCCGCCACGCTCCGAAGTCGCCACCCTCGATGACCCGGCGAAGTTCCTCATCATCATCGACGAACGTGAACTGCATCTGCGACGCGGGGCGCTTGAGTGATTCGAGCAGCTCCGAAGCCTCGGTCTCCTCCGGAGAGCCGCTGTGCGTCACCTCCGCGGGGCGGTCCATCGTCGCCGGAGCAGCTGTGTCCGGCTCCGTGTCACCAAGTCCGAGGGAGGTCTTGACCCCCTCGATCGAGTCACCGACCGCGAGACCGAGCGCCGCGTTCTGCTGCCACTGGTTCGGCAACGACTCCGCGAAGGCCAGGAGTTCGTCCTCGGCGGCGAACGCGAGGAGTCGTTCGGCTGTCTCGAGGTCGAAGCCGAGCGAGCTCGTCAGGTCTTCAGCCGTGTACCCGAACTGGTCGAGGAACGGCTTCTGCGACGTCGGCGGCTCAGGAACCCACTGGGCCGCCTGGGCAGCGGGTGCCGGTGCAGGCGCTGCGATCAGCTCTGTCACCCCGTTGACCGGGTTGACCCGAAGCACCTGCGACTTCGCGATCTCGGTGCCCTCGTCGTGCTCGTACACACCCGCGCAGACGTAGGTCGTCGGCCCGGACGGCACCTCGATCTTGTAGAGCACCGCCCGCAGCTTCTGGTCGACACGACCGGTCCGGGCGCGCGGGTCTGCAGAGTTGACGATCGGCTCGATGTGCAACCCGGGCAGGGTGTCGTCGGTCTGCAATTTCGCCATGAAGGCGAAAAGCTTCAACTGAACGACCTTCTCGAGCTTCTGCTGCATGTTCGCCATGACGAGCAACGGCATGTCAGGAGTCCTTCCGGTTGCGCGGGATTCGGAGGAGAGCAGGGTCGTCCGAGGGCGAGACGAGCGACCATCCGTCACCGAGGAGTTCGTCCCGGTCTGCTTCGCTCAACAGTGCGTCGAGCGCGATGCGTTCCTCTGGCCACGCGATCGGGACGGGGATGCCGCTGTTCGTCTCGTGGCCGAGGACGGGAACGACGCCGCCGACTTCCGCGAGCTGTCGGAGGATCGACGCCTCTTCCGGCTCGGCCAACGCGATCAGCTCCTTCCACTCCGTCGTGAGATCCGCGCGGGACTCCTCGCGTATCGGCACCGTCGGAGCAACGGCGATGCCAGTGCTGGAGCTGGCCGTCGTGATGGTCACCGGCTCGACCAAGCGGGCTCCGAGCAGGTTCGACAGTCGGAGCCATCGCTGCCAAGCTTCCCGGAAACCTGGTGCGGTCAGCGCTTCCGGGCCGTCGTCGAGCACGAGCGCTGCCTCGGGCGGTGTCGCTCCCTGCACGCCGACCGGACGACGCGCGAGCATCGCGAGGTGTGCGGACCGGAGCGCCCACGACGTCGGACCAGCCGTGACCGGCCCGCTGCTGGCGAGCGCGAGTGCGATCGCCTGCTCGACGATCGACCCGCTCTCGGCGACCATCTTGCCCCTGGGGATCGCGAGCATCGGGAGCGCATCGGCGAGACGCTCTGTCCGTGCTGCAGCATCCTCAGGGCTCTGGATCCATCCCATCAGGGTCGTGACCGGGTTCTCGTCGAGCATCTGGACGTCCGCCGGGGTCAGCTGGAACGGCCCGGCGAACTTCAACGACGTCGACGGGTCGTAGATGTCCAGATCGAGCTCCGGTTCACCGTCTCGCAGGCGGCGCAGGTCATCCCACGTCAGAGCGACGACGCGGTAGCCGAGATCACGCAGGCCCTGGCGCTTCGTCGCGTCGTCCGCAAGTCGCAGGTTCGCCGGCGATGCGTGGTATGCGAAACCGTCCGTGTAGATCGCAATCGGAGGGACATGAGCCCCCGATGCCTCGAGCACGAAGTCCGGCCGGGTGCCGCCGACGAGCTGTTGTGGCCGCAACGACCACGTCCGGTGCTGTCCAGGGAGCGTGACTTGGACCGTTGACCCCCACTCGCCCGGGATCTCCTTCAGGCTGGCGCCGAGCGCCGTCACCCGCTCCTTGAACATCTTCCGGAACCACTGCTCGAGGTGTGACTCTGGGTCTTGGACACCCGGGTCGACCTCGGTCGTCGACCAGTCTGACGCGCTCCCGTCGCGGTACTGCAGCAGCACCTGGAGGTTGTGGAGTGCGCTGGTGCGCGACACGCTTCCCACATCGCCCCCGGGGGCGAACGGCAGCAGACACTTGTCGCACGCCGCTCGGACCGGGTCGCTGGCGCAATCGCACCGCTCCAGGGCTGCGAGGGCCTGCTCGAACACCTCCCGAATGCGCGCCGGGTCCGCAAGGTCGGCGAGGTAACCGGTCCCACCGGGCACGGTGTCGTGGATGAGCAACGCGAGGTTGTTCACGTCCTCGCCGGGGACGGGTTCGACGATGGTCCCGAGCTGGAGGTGGTCGGGATCGCCGCCGATCACCTCGCGCAGACCGAGCTGGATCGCGGCGGACAAGCTCGGCATCGACAGGGCGTCGCCGACGGTCATCGAAGGCGGTACCCGCAGCACGATGGCCTGTGTCGTGAGCGTCCGCGTGAGGGCGATCGTGTCGGTGTGCTCAGCTCGGTCCTTGCGGTACCGACACCACACTCGGTGTTCCCACGCGTTGTTCGTGTCACCCTCGCGGTCGAGCTTCCCGCAGCCCTTGCAGACGCGGAACAACGGTGCGGCGTGCTCCGATCCGGCGACGAATCGACTCGCCCCGAGCCCCGTGCGACCGAGGTTCACCCAACGCAGCGTCATCGACCGCGCGAACTTGCACCCGAACCCAACCTCGTCGACGTACCACTGCGCCGACACGTCCGCGTCGTCCAGGTCTGCGGCGAGCTGGACGGTGAAGCGGACGCGCTCGCGTTCCTCATTGGAGTCGCTGATGCTCGACTCGTCGCGTCTGACCTCGGCGGAGACGTGCTCGATCTCGACGACGCGGAGCCGTTGGTCGACGTCTGCGATGGCGGTGCTCGAACACCTCGGGCACGTCGCGACGGCGCCCTCCTCCAGATCGCGCGCGAAGCCGCAATCGGGGCAGAACGCCATGGTCCTGACCTGTTCGCCCTCAGTGCCGAGATCGACCGCATCGATTGTCACGTCGAGGCCCTGCGCGTAGAAGTGCGCGCCTGGTGCGAACTCACTGATCGCACGGCTGCGCCCTCGCTCGTAGCTCCGCTGTTCCTCGGCGAACTCGCCGGACTCGGGATCGATCCAGGTCAGCCCGACATCGAGTTGCACGCGGTCGTCGAGCAGCGTGTAGTTCGGGAGCACGCCGTACCGTTCGAGCGCCGCGACCCAGAACTCGGTCCGTCGTTGCCCGGCCTGCTTTTTCGCTAGGCGCAGCGAGGCTCGAGCCGCGTTGTGGGCGGACACGTCCTCGCTCTCCTTGGTAAGTTCGGCCAGGCGCTTGAGTTCGGGCAGCGACTCCTCGATCGCCTTCGTCCGGATCCGGATCCGCTCGAGCTCCTGGTTCCAGTGCAGGCTCGCGTCGAGCAACGTCCGCGCGAGCTGGCTCGACCGAACGGCTGTGCCGACCGGACGAGCCCAGTCGGACAGCCCGTTGACAACGTCCTCGCTCAATGTGTCGAACGCGCCGGAGAAGCGCGCGAGGTGCTCGTCCGCGCGTTGTTCCGCGTGGGCGATGACCAGGTCGAGGAACGAACCGGGGTCCGAACCCTCGAGGACCGTCGGTGCGTACTGGACCTCCGGGAGTGCGCCATCCGCAGCGAGCTGATCGATGACGAAGGCGGTGTACTGGCGCTGCAGGATCTCGATCGCGTTCAAGTACGTCGCTGGGGGCCGGACGGCACCGTTGATGACGGACGACGGATCACCGATTTTCGGTAGCTGGTCACCCCGTCCGAGGATGAACGCGAGGATGAGGGCGTTCCCGGTCAGTCGCCCGGCTCGCCCGACGCGCTGCAGGTAGGACGACACTGTTCGGGGGAGTCCGGCCAGGAAGACGGTCGACAGGTCACCGATGTCGATGCCCATCTCGAGCGTCGGCGTCGCGACGAGGACGTTCGGCGCGTCGGGCCGCACACCGCTGTTCTTGAACTGGGTCTCGTAGTCGAGCCGGAGCTTGTCCTCGAGCAGGCTCGTGTGCTCGCGAGCGACGACGCGACGCATCTGGCCGTTGTCGTACTGGTCTCGGTAGAAGTTCTCCGGCTTCGCATCCTTGCGCAGGAGCATGCCCGGGCACCGCGCCATGGTGCACGGCCCGCCAGTGAGCTGGTCCACGGTGGTGGGAGCGGACGGTGTCTCGGTCTCGCAGGTGTCGCAGACGAGCGTCTGACCGACGCCGGATCCGACGACCGGAGCGATGATGACGCTGCTCGGTGCCAGTCCGTAGGCACGGGTGTCCCCACCCGCGATCGGCCGTGACGTCACGATCCCCTCGCGGTCGAGCGTCTCGAAGAGCCGACGCGCGAGCTTCTCGCCCGCCGACGGCACGACTCCCAGGCATCGAGCGGTCCACCGTGCGTACCAGCTCTGCGAGGACGTGACCGTGTCGAGTGCCGACTCACGCGCGCCGGTCGTCTTCTTGCCCACCCGCGCGAACGCGGGCGCTTCGCGGCCCTTCGGGAAGGCGGGCATGCCCTCTTGTCGCGGCCGGCCGCCCCAGACCCAGTGGCGGTTGCCGTCGTTCTCGACGTACTTGTCCAGCCAGGGGTGGTCGATCGCGCCGCGCTCACGTAGCCGTTCGAGAGTGCCGCGCACCCAGCGGACCACCGATGCGCCGTCGAGGAGACCATCACGGCTGTCGTCGAGCGACCAGGCGACTTCGAGACCTTCGACGGCGGCGCGACCCACTGCCTCCAGGCGGGTTGCCGGCCCTGCCTCGACGTGCGCGGCCAGGCTGCCGGTCTCCTCGAGGGTGCGCCCGACCCGCGATTCGAGACCGAACTCGAGCGCGAGGTCGAAGGCCAGCCTCCGCTGCACCCGCTTCTTGACGACTGCCGACACGGACTTGTCCGTGTCCCAGAACCCGCGGAAGCCGTTCCGCTCGGCGAGGTCGGGAGGCAGGAGCCGGTACCGCTGGCTCGGCGTCTGCGCGGCGGCCATCATCGCCGCCGGGATGTCGTCGAGCGTCGTTTCTTCTGCGACCGCCTGTCGGACGGCGTTCCGCAGGTTGAAGACCCGGGCCCGGCTCTGGATGAAGCCCGCGCGGTGCGCAGCGTCCTGCACGCTGTCGGTGAAAACCAGCGCCTTCTTCTCACCGACGTCGAGGTGCCGGTCGCCGAACAGGGTCGTGACGACGGTGGACAGCTGCGTGGCGATCGCTGACCCCAGGAACCGGATGCCGTTCGACTTGCCGCAGTTGGGGCAGACGTCGTCGCGGGACTCGTCGTCCGCGTCGTTGCCCGTCAGCGTCAGGACCGGTACTGCGACGCCCTCGTCGTCAGCATTCGGGCGCTCGCTCGTGAGCTGTCGGTCTGCCACGCGGAACCACCACGGGCCGGTGGTCAGCCCGTCGTCGCTCTCGCCGGCGGTGGCGAGTTCTCCTTCACGGGGCGCGTGGATGAGTGCCCGGAACCGGCTCTTCGACTGCTTGGTGGCGTGGTCCCGGCGGATGTTCGCATCGGTCTGCGCCAGGTCCCAGCCGGTCGGGGCCAGCTCGACGCCCCAGCCACTGCGACCGCAGTGCCGGCAGTACAGGGCCGGGAAGGCCGGCGCGATCTCCGCTGCGGCGGGCCCGACACCGGCATCCGTCCGCAGCTCGCCGTCGTCAGCCCAGCGGAACTCGGGTAGCGCCTGCGCCGCCCGGTCGACGCGCGTGAGGGAGCGCACCCAGAGGTGCAGGTCGACCGACACCGACCGGCGTCCGACCTCCTTGCGGAGGTGGCTGAGCGCGGCGAGCACCATCACGATTGTGGTTCGGCGAGCGTCGTCCCGGTCAGCGGGCCGCTCGCCTGCGACGAGTTCGTCGGGGAACAGTGTCCGCGCGAGTTCGGTGAGGGAAGTCGCCTGTTCGCTCGCGGTCACGAGCGTCCGGACGAAGGGATGAGCCAGCATGAGCGCGAACTCGAGCTCGAGCCGGTCCGCGTCGTCGGTTGCCGAAGCAAGCGCAGCTGCGAAGCGCTCCTGACCGCCCTCGTCCTCCATAGCGACGTAGAACAACTCGAGCACCGCGGCCGTGATCTCCTCCGGGCTGCGGCGGTGTCCGCCGAGCTGCTTCTGGAGCTGCGCGGTGCGAGCGTCGATCAGCGGAACCGGTGCCAGGTGCAGCTCCTCGACCGCCTCGATGGACTCACGAGCCCACTCGTCGACGGACAGTCTCGTCTCGGTGACGACGCTCGAAACGTCGAACCCGCCGCCGAACACCGTGTTCGCGAACGCGATCATCGCGCTCGGGTCGCTCCCGTCGCCGAGCGTCGCTGACGTCGCCACGGGCGTCACGACGCCGAGCGAACGCTGCCGCGCCGCAGCGTCGAAGCCATCGTCGGCCCAGCGTCCCTTGAGCGCGAGGCCGAGGCGACGCAGGAGCATGGCCACGTCCGTCCCCTGGGCGCCGTCGTACGTGTGGAACTCGTCCAGGACCAGGTACTGGAGGCTCGTGGCGCTCTGGTCCCAGAGGGTCGCGTCCGACGGACGCAACAGCAGCTGGTCCAACATCTTGTAGTTGGTGAGCAGGACGTCCGGAGCCTGCTCCCGCATGGCGGGACGCGAGGTGATCAGCCCGTCCTTCGTCACAGCCGAGCGCTGCGGGCCTTCCTCGCCGACGTAGAGCGCCGCTCGGATGCCGCCGAGCGCCGGGTCGGTCATGATCAGGTCGGTGATGCGTCGAGCCTGGTCGTTCGCCAGCGCGTTCATCGGGTAGAGGATGAGCGCCTTGATCCCCTCGACGCCCTTCCGCTTCGCGCGCAGGACGTGATCGAGGATCGGATAGAGGAATGCCTCGGTCTTCCCCGACCCGGTCCCGGTCGTGACGAGCGTCGGCTGCGGACCGTCGTGCTCGGGCGTCTGCAAGCTCGAGAGCCGGGCGAGGGCTTCCGCCTGGTGCCCGTACGGAGCAATCGGGGGAGTCCACTCGAGCGCCGCCTCCCATCCGGGATCTGCTGCACGGAACGGCAGCCGGAGCCGGACGTACGGCCCTCGGAAGATCCCGTCCTCCGGGTCCTGCAGGAACTGCTGCAGCGTCGTCTGCGCCTCGGGCTCGGAAAGCGCGAACGTCGTCGTCAGGAAGTCGACGAGCCCCTTCGTGATCTCGCCGGCCTGCACGGAGGGGAGTAGCTCACTCATTCTTCGTCCTTCAGGAGCTTCTCGAAGTGGGCGTACGCCTGGCGCATGTCAGCCTCGCGATCAAGCGTCTGGAACGGGAGTTCGTACGTGTAGGTGTTGCCCGACGCGTTCGTCGCCGTGCGCTCGTCCTCGCTGATCGCGTCGTGCTTCTGCCGCCACACCTTGAGTACCTCGTTCGGCACCAGCCGGCCATTCGCGTCGTAGAAGTACACGTTGCGGTCGTAGCCATACAGCACTGCAAACTGAGTTCTGTAGAGCGTGCACAACTCGTCAGCGCTCAGCCCGACAGACAACGCCACTATTGCGTCGATATTGACGAGGGCCCGACGACGGTCAATGGCTTTTCGATATGGCTCCCATGGCGCGGAATCCTCGGGCAGTGGACCCACTGTAGAGCTTGTTTGAATGATTTCAAGTGCGGCGAGCCGAAATGCTTCAAAAGCGGATGATAAGCCTACCAGCTTCAGATAGTTAGAGCGAAGTTCATAGGAAAGAAGAGGGTGTAGATTGCGAGGGAATGGTAGCCGAGCGAACGTGCTATTGATGATGTTTGAGCGAGGAGCAACGCGTATAGCAAAGTCAGCTACGAGGGAGGCGCTGATTGCTCCCATGAGCGCCAGTGTGTGAAGGTCATTTGACTTGACGCGAGCGGAGTATATACCCAGCACATGGGCGGCTCCAGGCGGAATCACGCTCGAGATTAGCGTTCTTTCGCCGGTGTTCGCTGCCATGCTTCGCCACGCAACTCGGTAAAAATCTCTTGCGGAGTGGAGGCCGTCCGCCCAACGAGTGTAGGAGCCGTCGTAAATCGCTCGGTCCCCGGACGGCTTATATGCCGTGGTCGGCGTTGCGTCAATCGCCAACGCTTCGAGGTCGGTCGCAGACCAATCCAGATTGTTCTGCATTGTGCTATTCGGGGATTTGTACAACGGGTTACCCACAAAGATATGCGGTCCTTGCAAGATCGCTTCGCTCCAGGAGGAGACTGGGCCCCAACTTGTCTCGATCAAGCCCTTCTTGCTATCGATACTTTCGTCCCACCCGCGACTGTATTCCAAATTTAGCTCACCAAAGCGCGCGCAGGCTGACAGTTTATCGAGCACGGCCGCGGTGGCTTTGTTTACCGGGTAAACCATGCGGGATTGTCGCACGGGGACAACCTCATCCTCAAGGAAGGCGTGCCACGTCGCAAGCGTCTCCTGCGTTACCGTGATGATGCGGTTGGCGTGGGGGCGAACGTCCCATGCTCCTTGCGGATCTTTGTAGCCTGGTTCGACTCCTTCGCCAGAATGCAAAAGGCTTCGCACAATGGTCGCGGGGTGGTAGATCCAGCTTGCATTGATGAAGGAGATGTCAGCACTGAGGCTAGCATAGATATTGACGCTATACTGTTTCTGATGTCCAATGTCGAACAGCTGTAGCTCATTCATGAAGTGCCAATGTCTTTTCAAACGGCTGTAGGTCGCTTCGCGAAGTGTTCGAGCTTTTTCGTCTGTGAAGTGAGTGTCAAAATGAATCAGTCCGATCCGACCTGAACGATGACCGATTCGCCAAGTAAGGAGCATGAATGCCCGATAGAGATCGGGCTGTGTCCCCACCAGAGATGGGTATAAGTTGCTCGAGCCGAGGAATGCGGCAGTAGCAGTAACGTCAGAAACGTCCCGCACTACCAGGTTTCTGACGCCTGGAAGACAAAGTGTCTCTTCGCGTCTTGAGGCGACCTCGCTGCGCGGTGGCTTGACGGCGAGCTGCCACCACGGGTCGCCCTCCGCGAGGAGCGCGTTGACGTCCGAGCGGGGTCGCACCCACGGCGGGTTGCCCACCTGCAGATCGAAGCCGCCGCGCTCGAAGACGCTGGCGAAGTCGAGTTCCCAGTGGAAGAAGCCCTGCTGTTCGGCGATCCGCTGCGATGCCGCAAGCCACGGGTGGTCCCGCAGGACGTCCTCGACGTGGCGGGCGCTCGCGAAGTCGAGATCATCGCGCTCCTCGTCGTTGAGTGCCTCCCAGCCGGACTGTGACGAACCGAGCGTGACCTGACCGTGCGCAACAGCCCTCGGCTTCGCGACGGTGTGCTCACCGAGCAGCTCGCGGAGGGTCGCGATCCACTCGTCGAGCGTCGGCGGCGTCGCCCCGTCGATGAGGGTGTCCGTGAGCGGCCAGAACCACATTGCGCACCACGCGTCCATCACCCGACGGAGTCGCTGGTAGGCGCCGTCCCGATCGTTCAGGGTCCGTTCGATCTCCTCGCGAGACACGACGGGCTGCCGCTCGGAGTCCGGTCGATCGCGGCCCCACAGCTTGATGTCGCGCCGGATCTCCTGCTCGGCGATGGTCAATCGACGCCTCGCGAGGTCCCACAGCGTCTCAACGCGGTAGGCGAGCGCGACGAGCTGGTCGATCTGCTTCGTCGTCGGCTTCGCCAAGATGCCGCGACGCCACGTCTTCAACGCTGCGAGCGCTTCCGGCGCGAGTTCCTTCGCCTCCTTGGCATCGACCGCGCTACCCCAGCCCTCGGCGGGCAGGAGGAAGTGGTGCACGGCACCAGCGGTCGACGCGCGGAGCTGCCCCTCGCCGAGTTCGACCTCGTTGAGGAGCGGGACGTCCCGCGGGACCTGCTTGAGCCAGGCTTTGCTCGAGATCGACGAGCGGTCGTACACGGCGCGGCGGGCACCGATCAGCGAGTTGCCGCGGCGGAGGTGCAGGCCGAACCACGGAGCTTCGAGTCCCTCGGACATGGTGTCGAGCCACAGCGTGATCTCGGCGAACTCGACGGCGGTCGCGTTGAGGTCGACGCCGTACACCTGGTGGAGCGCGATCGCCGCCTTGATCTTTTGCAACTGTCGCGGCCGGTCGTCCGGGTCGACGCGCTCGCCGAGCTCCTCCTCGCGACGCTTCAGGTACTGCTCCGCGAGCTGGCGGACTGCCTCGATCGCGAACGCACCCGAGCCGAGTGCGGGTTCGCAGACCGTCAGCGAGAGGATCTCCTCCGCGTTCGTTCGCTGGCCATCCTGGTCGAGCAGCTCCTCGAGCGCCTGAGACACCGTGAACTGCGTCAGCACCTCCGGCGTGTAGTACGACGCCGACTGCTGGCGCTCACGGCCGGCGAGGCGGTAGACGAAGGAGCCCGCGGGGTGACGCACGCGCTTCGGCTGGCCGGTGTCCGGGTCTTCGCGAGTCACGAAGTGGTGCGACTCGATACCGGTCTCGCGTCCGACGGGGACGACCCACGAGCCCTTCGACGGGTCGCCATTCGGCGCCACCTCGAACAGGTCTTCCTCGGCGAAGAAGCCCGTGTAGGACATGAGGCCCTCGTAGACCGCACCGAGCTGGTTGATCCCGAGATCGGCGTAGCTGATGTAACCCCGGTCCCTGCCCTTCGTCTCCTTACTGAGCAGCAGCCGGCGCAGAACCTGCTGCAGGTTCCGGTCGCTGAGACCGACCTCGCCGATCAGGGCGATCGCCTCCGGCTTGAACAGGTCCGCTCGCAGGCTCTCGAACTGGAGGCCCGGCTCGGCTCCGTCGTCATCTCTCGCCTCGGGTGCGTGGCCGCGATCCACGAGGCGGAACAGCACGTCGAGTGACTGGTACAGATGCGTCGCACGCTCGCCCTGCGGGCTCTCGATCACGACAAGCGCGAGCTCCCGGAGACGGTCGAGGCTGTAGCCGTTCTCGTACTCCGGCGCGTTCACCGGCAGGACGCCGAGCTGCGGTGAAGCCTCGGCGTAGAGGAGGAACAGTATCCGGTAGAGGAACCGCAGCGACTGCTTCGCCAGCGGCTGGGCCTGGTCCTTCGGCAGGGGCTCGAGACCCTGCTCCAGACGGCGCTGCACGACGTCGTTCGCGATGATCTCGATGGACTCGCGGACACCCTCACGGAGATCCTCGGAGACACCGACGGTGTGCTTGACCGCGTCTTCGAGCGTCGCGGTCCACCACACGTCACCGTCACCGTCGGGGGCGAGTGATGCGGCTTCCACGCAGCTCAGGACGCGGTCGATCTCGCCGCCACGCTTGGCGTCGTTCCGCTCGCACACCAGCTGCAGGTCGAGAGCGAGGTACCGGCCCTCGTACCAGCGGTCGCGTTCGGCGACCAGGAGCCAACGGCCAGCCAGGACGAGCGCGAACTTCGCGGTCCCCTCGAACACGACCGACAGCGCGCGGACCACCGAGGTCAGCGGCTTCGAGTCGTCGTCGTTCGGCGTCCACGCGGACAGCAGCGTGTCGCCGTCCTTGGCGAGCAAGTCCTCCAGTTGCGCGACTGGCTTGGCGTCGATCAGCGCCAGCGGTGCGGCGTCCTCCAGACCGTGGATGGCCACGTGACGGACCGGACCCGTCTCGTCGAGGTGGAACACGCCCTGGACGTACCCGAGGACGGACCGCAGCTGCGTCGAGAGCGCGTTGAGGGCCTCCCGGCCGCCAGCTGCGTCGTCGGTGCCCTCCGGGTTCACGACCGCAAGGAGGTCCATCAGTTCAGCGCGCTTCGCCGTGAAGCGAGCGCGTGTCGATGGGCCGCCCGCCGTGTCCTCGGCATCCCAGGCCGCCCGCCGCTCGAGCACTCGGCTCTGGAAGGATTGCGACTTCGCGTCAGTGGTGAGGTAGTGCTCGCTGATCCAGTCTTCGCCGACGACGATCGCTTCCGAGGTCAGGGTTCCCACGGGTCAGTGCTCGCTTCCAGGGTGTTCGGGGGCTGCGGGGCTGTCCGCAGGGATGACGACCAAGAGAGGACGGACGAAGTGCTGGTTCGGCGTCATGCGGTCCACGAGCTTCGATTCGTCGTCGACGCGGTCTCGGTGCTCTCGGAGCCCGCGCAGTTGGGCCTGTTCCGCGGCGGCGCCCTGCCAGTCGTCGATCCGTGCGGCCCACTGGTGCACGCGACGGCGGATGTCGTCTGCCGTGGCCTCCATCTGCTGGACCGCCTGGCTGCGGGCGGCCTCGACCGCAGTCGGGATCAGGTCCTGCAGCGGTGCGGCATCGACCGCTCCTGGGTTCGTCTTCACCTCGGAGGTGAACCCGACGTGAGCCAGAGCGGAGCGCGCATCGGCGTGCGGCTGGGTGAAGTGGAACGAGTGCTCCGCGACGCCAGGGAAGTCAACGGTCAGGAACGACCCGGCGACGACCTGGCCGGCGCGGTTCGTCAGGGTGGCGTGGACGACGACGACGGGGTGGTCGACGGCGCCACGGACGGCGTACACGCGGTTGCGCCCGAGTCGGGAGAGTGCGCTGTCCGCCGCCCAGTCGAGGACCGGGTGCAGCGGGCCGAGGAAGTGCGCGTGCGGCCAGGTCGAGGGGCTCGACTTGTCGTTGATCGCGTTGGCCACCTCGGCTTTGCCCTGGATCGGGGTCGTCGCCAGGAGGAGGCGTTCCGTGACCCGTCGGTCCCGGAGGTACGACTGCGGCAGGACTTCGAGCCGCTGTCGGAGATCAGCCGTGGGTTCGATCTGGGCGATGGCATTGGTGCGGGACCAGGCGACGCCGCCGTGGTCGACGTCGGCGGTTGGCGTGGTGAAGCGTTCGGCCAGCGCTGTGTCGAGGAAGGAAACGAGGTCCGGGAACAGGCCAGTACCGACGTCCGCCTTGTCGGTCTGCCCTAAGTGCGCGGGTTCGTGTTCGGTTGTGTGCGCGGTGTCCTGGCTGCTCTCGCCCGCTTGTTCGGCGGCGAGTTCGGCCATCAGCCGCGTGATGTCGTCGCCTTCCTCGAGGGTCGCCTCGACGGTCGGGACCGCGTCGTCGAAGCTGCGCTTGCGGAGGAGCACGTCGCGGATGGCTGACTCTTCGGCGGCCGCGCTGTACTCGCCCATGAGCGATGCGACGTCGCCGAGCGCCGAGTGCGCCTCGGTCTCGCGTTCGAGCAGGTTTCGGAGGACACGAACGTCACCGGAGAACTCGTCGTCGTCGACGTCGAGCAGCAGAGTCGTGATGCGGGGCGCGTGCTTCTGGCCGTACCGGTCGATGCGGCCGTTCCGCTGCTCGATGCGGATGAGGCTCCAGGGGATGTCGAAGTGCACGAGTTCGTGGCACTGGGAGTGGAGGTTCACCCCCTCGCTCGCGACGTCGCCGGTGATCAACACACGGATGGGGGAGGCGGACTGCTTGAAGCTGTCCACGAGCTCCTGCTGCTCCTGGTCCGTCAGCCCGCCGTGCATCACGCGGATCTGTTTGTCCGACAGCCTGAGGTCCTTCGCGAGTTTCTGGCGGAGCCAGTGCAGGGTCGCGACCCGCTCGGAGAACACCACGAGGCGTTCTTCTGACTTCGCGCCGACGCCGATGTCCTTCGCGTGCTGGAGCAGGGCGTCGTACTTCCCGGAGCTTGAGCTCAGCGCGGTGACGGTCAGCTGCTCGAGTCGCTCCAGCGCGTCGATCTCTCGCTGGACGACGCCGTCGGCGTCGCCCTTGCGGAGCCGCTTCAGACGCTCGCGCACCGATTCGTCGAGTGCACTGGGTGACGACAGGAACGCCTTCGCAAGGGTCCAGGGGAAGAGTGACGCGTTCTCGCCGGAGTACGGGGACCGTCCGCCTTGCGGGTGGAGCCACACCGTGGAGAGCTCCTCGGCGATCGCCGCCTCGGCAGGAGATGCAGGGACCAGGACGTTGTTCGGCTCCTGCCGTTCTGCCCAGTCGGCACCGACTTCCATGGCGACGGCAGGACTGTGCCGGTGCCGGCGGATAATGAGTCGCTTCACTTCGTCCTCGATCAGCTCACCTTCCGGCGTCACCGCGGTCGGGTCGAGCAAGCGCACGAGCCGTGCGAACGAGTCCTTCTTGCCGTTGTGCGGCGTCGCGGACGCCAGGATCAGCGCGTCCGTCTGGGGGGCGAGGCGCGACGCGAGCTCGCCGTTCAACGTCGTGTTGTTCATGACGTTGTGCGCTTCGTCGATGACGACGGCGTCCCAGCGCTGCTTCTCGAGGTGGCTGCGGTACTGGCTCTGCTTCAGCGTGTCGACCGAGATGATCGCCCGCTTGTACATGCTGAACGGGTTGCGGGTCGCCGGGAGCTTCTGACGCACGCGCTGGATACCGAGGGAGTCGAGCCGGACGAAGGGGAGTGCGAACTTCGTCCACATCTCCTGCTGCATCTGCTCGAGGACGTGCTTCGGCGTCACGATGAGGATGCGTTCTCCGCGTCCGCGACGCACGAGCTCGGAGAGGATCATCCCGATCTCTATGGTCTTGCCGAGCCCGACTGCGTCCGCGATCAGGAGGCGTGGTCGGAGGTTGTCGCGGTCGAGGGCCTTCCGGACTGCCGCACGCTGGTAGTCGAGCGGGTCGGCGAGCATCTGCGTCGACACCGTCAGAGCGTCCTCGTGCAGTGGCACTGGAGTCTTCCGGAGCGTCGCCTCGAGCCAAAGCTTTGCGCGGCGGTAGCCCGAGGAATTGTCCGCCTCGACGGTTGCCTGCGCAGGGTCGAGCGGCTTGATGTCGTCGAGGTCGCTGTAGAAGGTCGCGGTGGTGTCCCGGACGAGCTCGGAGAGCCCCTGAGCTGTGATGAGGAGACCGGAGCCGGTCAGTGCCGTCGAGAGCACCAGCCATTCGGCGTCGCGGACGAGCACCACGCTGCCTGGGGCGATGTTCGGCCATGCTCGGCTGGCAGTTGTTGAATCTACGTCGACCAACGACACGCGTTCTACCCTCTCACCCCTGTGCAGCCAGCTTGGTTGGCTGCACCGTCTCTCACCCTAAGGGCCGTGGACTCGAGCACCGCCCGCGCCGGGCCTCACTGACCACTCGAGGGCTGGCCAGGAGTCTTCTGCCAGGGCGATGACCTGCAGCTCTCGTCGCAGTGCGCGAGTTGGTGAAGTATCTCATAGGCCGAAAGCCGTCTTTGTCGTCGCCGAGCTTTGTATGCTGCTCAGCGCTCATTCTCCGATGGCCGCGAAGGAACGGCCCTTGAACCCGACCGGACGATGACCTGTGGAAGACGTACAGCCGGTCAAAGTACGACGGCTGGCGCTCTAGTTCGTCCGCACGAAGATCGTTGCGTCTGCGAACGAGAGCACTCCGCCATTGAAGTCGTTCGGAACCTCGAACGCGATGCGGCCGCTGGACGACTGGCCCTCGCCGAGCGTCACGCTCGGGATGTCCTCCACACCGGACAGGTACGTCTCCTCGTAGACCTTGCCCTGCTTGTCCGTGAGGTTGATGTCCCAGGTTTCGACGCCGGTGTGCACGCCTGCCTGGAGCGCCTCCACGTGTACAACGACCGTCACGTACTTCATGCCGGTGTCCGGAGCGTCCCAGGAATCAGTTGTCGGCTGATTCTCGGTGTAGCCGTCGAACCAGATCCGATACTCCGGGTCTTCGTCGCCAGGTCGACCCCATGAATCCATCCCGAACTTCGTTCCGACCGTCGCGGGGTTCGTGACCGAGCTGCCTGCAGAGCTGGTCGCCATCAAAGTGACCGTGCTCCCGGCTTTGGCCGACGTGCCCGCGGTCGGACTCTGCTTCGAGACCTCGTCGTCGCTGCCCGCGCCCGGTGACGCGACATCGAAGCCCGCCTGCTCGAGCTCTGCGCGAGCCTCGTCGACGGTCTTGCCGATGACGCTGGGGACAGTCCCATCACCAGTTATCGCATCTGGCTCAGCAACGATTTGTTCAGAAGCGTCCACTGGCTCGTCGCTGCTGCTTGCGTTGACCATCCCGATCGCGATCGCGATGATGAGGCCGGCCGAACCCATGATCGTGCCCGCGACTCCTCGACCGGTGCGGTTCCGTAGCGAAATGAGGCCGAACGTCAGCGACAGTGCCCCAAGAAGGACCGCCAGCGCTGGCGTCGAGGCGAAGGCGAAGAGGAGCGCGAGGATACCGAGCACCAGGGCCGCCGTTGCAAAACCGTTGCCACGAGGCTGAGGAGGCGGGCCCTGCATGAACGGCGGTTGGCCATCTGGCGTGAGTGGCGGCCGTCCGTTGGGAGGGAACGGCGGCCCGGGAGGGAACGGCGGCTGATTGCTCTGCTGGTATCGCGGAGGACCGTTGGTCGGGTATGGCTGCTGCCCGTTCGGCGGCATGGACGGTTGGCCGTTTGGCGGGTACATCCCGGACATGTCGACTCCGTGTTCGAGAAGATGAGCAGTTGGAATCAGATTATGGATTGACGTCCACTCATGAAAGTGGACGCTCGCCCCCAAGACGGGGTGTCTCACAAGATCTGCGGAATCGCGCAGCGAGGACCAGCCCAGCCCTGGCGCAGAGCGATTACCGGTAGACATGCTCCCGGCACCATCGCCCTCCGGGCCCTGTGGGCCGACGTTAGACCATCGGCATCGTCAGGTTCCGGCTATTGGTATGGATCGAGAGACCTTCCACGGCACCGCACAAGGACCACAACACGATCGTCACTGGGTAGGTCCCGCGACGTGATCGCCACCTCCCCGCAGTACCTCCCCGCCGACGCCAGCTGAACGGTCTCCGAACCCGCAGGCCTCGGCTGCCCGGCGATCTCGGGCAGCTGAAGCCCGGCGAACCGCTCCCGCGAGTGCTCCAGCCGGATCATAGGTTCGGCAGCATCAGGACGGTTCCGATCGGGGATCGCAGCGCCTCGATGACCGACGGGTGCACGACGGGTGCTGCAGTCGGATCGAGGACGACGAGGTCATGGCGGACGAACGAGCCCAGCCGTGACCACGAGTGGTCGGTCAGCGCAGGATCTCCGGCGTACACATCCTCCACGCCTGCATCGACGAGTTCGAGCGCCTGGAACAGCGGCGCCATCGTCCGGTGCTGCTCGACGCAGCCCCTCACCGAGCGGCCCGCGTCGCGCCGAGTCGATGGCGTTGAACGCGCCGACCCGTCAACTGCTATCCCGCCGTCGGTGGCGTTGAGGTTCTCGAGCGCGACCGACAAGTCGGACACGACCTCGACCCGCAGGCGGGTCATGCAGTTCTCGACGTCGGCGATGTTCGCGGAACCGCCGACGGCGTCGAGGATCTGCTGGGCGAGTTGCTGGGCATCGGGCATTGCTGTGCTCCTCGCCGGAGGGGAAACGAAAGGGGAAACGGGGTCTACAGCACGGCGCGCAACGAGCCGGCAGCAGCATCGAGGCGAGAACGCACGTCGGCAGCGGAGGCGCCGGTCAGGATCACGGCGATGGCGGTCTTGACTATTCGCCGTCCGAGGCGTCGAGCGCGGCTTGGACCTCGGCGGAGGCAGCGCCGGTGACGTCCTGCACGAGCGAGAACGCCCGGGCGACGAGCTTCGCGTTCGTCGCGCGCACGTCGACCGTGCGGTTGCCGCACGTCTTGTGGCTGCGCACCATCGCGAGCGGTGAGCATTATCGACACGAGCTTCTGCGCGGAGCCCGCTTTCAGGCCGGTCGAGCCGGCGATGAACTCGGGGCCGACGACGACATCGATGGCGATGTCTGCCTCCCGCTCCGCGGCCGAGTCGGGGTTGCACGCGACGGAGACCGACAGGGCGGAGCGGCGCCGAGCCTCCAGGGTGGCCGCGATCACAGAGGGCGTCCTACCGGACTACCTGATCCCGACGACCACGTCGTCGGGATCAGGTAGTCCGGTAGTCCGAGGACTGCGCCGTGCGAGCGCCTGCAACGTCTCCAGACGCTCGTTGCCGCAGTCGGCTACTGAACCTCATCACGAGCGAGAGTCGAGCCCGTTTCGCGGTGAACGAGTCCGGGAGCAAAGGCGGGCGCCGAGCGAAAGCGGGAGCGCGGCTGCTAGCTGGGCACGGGCGCAGTGCCGCGGTCACGGCTCGCGCAGCGCTGCCCCTCACCCCACCCGGTACAGCCCTGCCGGCGTCCCGGGCCCCTTCGCCCGGTTGCCCTCCGCGGCCACTAGCCGCCCCACGATCGCCCTCCAGAACGTGTCCGGCTGCAACTCCGCCCGAGCACCACTTCGCGCAACCGTCGCAGCTCGGTCTTCGTGAATGGTCCTCCCGTAGCTGCACCACCGCGTACTCGAGGATGTCGTCGTGCGCTTGCACCATCGCCCCTGCTGAGGCGACGGGCACCAGGCGCGCCCGCTCTTCGTCGATCGACAGGGAGACAGCCGGCACGACCTCGAGGTGACGACATCGACTTCACATCGGCAGGAAGTCGAACCTACGAACTTTCGCGAGGACAGCCCATGCAGCGGCGAACACGATCGCGGCGATCAGGTTCAAGACGACCGACAAACCCGAGATCGGCGGCAGGAAGCCACCGCTCGGACCAGTGAGGGTCAGCGGCAGGATGTTCGCGTAGAGGTTGACCGTGAACAGCTGCCCCCCGACGCCGATGAAGAACTCTTGCGTGTTCGGCGCCCCGATCCGCCAGAGCAAGACGGCCTGCACGCCGATGACGACGAGCAGGCCGACGGCGAAGAACGAAGTCGAAACTCCTCGACCACGGAGCACTTTCGACAGCGTTGCAAGGAAGGTCACCGAGAGCAGGAACGCCGCGATCGAAACGACCTTCGCCAGCGTCGCGTACCCGATCACGCCTGCCGCGTCTGCTCCTGCGGGTTCGAGGAGGCTCTGCAGCTGCAGACCGACCGTCAGGAGGTGCTGGACCGTGAGCAACACCGCGAGGACGCCCAGTTTGAGTCCGACGAGCTGCCAACGACTTCTGGTGCTGATCTGGAACAGCTGGTCACGCCCGAGAACGAGGAACGCGAACACCACGACGGCTGAGTAGACAGTCGTCGCGCTCCAACACAACAAGGTGCACAGTGCTCGGATGACGTCCAGGGTGACGATGTCGGGTGCGACCACGGCGGCAACGCCGGTCACCGTCGTGGCGAGGTACGCGGCGACGAACACCGGCAGGTGCTTGCGGAACTCAACGCGCCAGAGCATCAGCGGAGATCACTTCCTTGACTCGTGCTTCCAGACCGCCGCGTGCAGCGATCGCATGGACGTCTTCGTGCAGGACGAGCGCACCGTCGTGCACGACGATCGCTTCGTCGAAGAGGTCTTCCAGTCCTGCCACGAGGTGCGTCGATATGAGCGCAGTGGATCCTGGCAAGCGGTGCTCTCCGATCAGTTGCACCAAGCGGTCCCGTGTCCATGGGTCGACAGCGGCGAGCGGTTCGTCGAACACGTACATATGGCAGCGCCGACTCAGGACGAGGCCGAGGTGGATCTGCTCCGACATCCCCTTGGATGCCTGGCTGACCCTGAGGTCATCGGGAAGACCGAGCTCGGCGAAGATCCTCCGAGCGACGTCGGCATCGAAGTCCGACCACAGCTGGCGTGCGAGTGCGACGCACTGATCGAGTCGGAGGTGTCCGTAGAGGAATGGTGCGTCGGGGAGGTAGGCGATGGAGCCGCCGTGGAGCGAAATCACTCCGCGGTACCTGTTGATCACTCCACACATCGACCGTATGAGTGTGCTCTTGCCAGCCCCGTTCTGACCGAACAGCCCAATCACGCGGCCCCGGTCCTCGATCGTCAGTGAGAGGTCGTCGACGGCGGTTCGACGGCCAAACCGCACGGTCAAGCCTTGGATCGTCAGGAGGTCAGGCAATGAGGTTCCTTGTCAGTGTGAGGGCGGTGCGGATGACCACGAAGACGATGAAGACGACGCCCGCGACCTTGAAGCCGATCAGCCACGGGGGGTTCGCCAGGAGAGTGCGTGCAGCGTCGACGCCGGCTAGGGCGAGGAGCACCCGGTAACCGTCGGAGTTCAAGACCGGTACGACGTTCCAGGCCACCGCGATGAAGACCAGGTGTGCCGCGACTTCGATGCCTGAGGACCGGACGGCCCAGGTGTTCCCGACCAGCAGGAGGGCGTTGGTGGCGAGGTTCGCCAAGATGCCGGCAGCATGGACGATGACCTGTTCCTGTCTGCTCAGGAGCAGGCTCTGGTTCATCCGGACGTAGAACGCCGGGAAGACCCGGTAGTTGAGTTTGAACCCGACACGATCGACCGAGCGGCCGAATCCACGGAGCACGAGGATGTGTGCTCCTTCGTGGATGAGGACGGAGAACACCAGGTAGACGGCCGCTGCGATCGCTGCTGACGAGTCCGCCGGCGTCGTGCTCGTCGGCAGGAGCATGGCATTGACTGCGAGGAGTGCCGGGAGCGTTCCGACGGTGCTCCACGCAGCCCAAGTCGGAGCAGACGACCGCCGGATTCGCGCGGCGGTCCGTATCGACTCGGGCAACGAGTCGACGGGGGCGCGGTAGTAGGTACGCTCCAGGCGATCGAAGACCACCGCGTGTCCGCCAGAGATGCGGAGTTCGCATCGATCATCGGCGTAGACCTGATCAGGCCGCATCGACAGCTGCCCAGTACGCGTCGACCTGTGGCCTGATGAGGGCGATCGATTCCTCGTCCCTGAAGACGATCGAGCACAGTTCGCAGGCCGAGACCACTTCGGTGACCGTGGCGGCGGGTGCGTCCGGTGCGACCCGCCGTATCGCGTCGATGAACCACTGGAACCCCTCCCGCTGCATGATCCCGAGCAGGGCATTGCGCTCGAACGTGTCGACCACTTGCTCGAACGACTGCGCACCTGCCCGGCCGAGTGTCATCCTCGTGTCGAAGATCGGCGGCGAACAGCATGGGTACACGTTGCCGTCGTTGTGGAAGATCACCTGATTCCCCGGGCAGTGCAGCATGCCCCGGGTGATCGGCCGGCGGTGGAAATCGGACTCGGGTAGCGACCGTGCCTCGCCGGCAGGAACGACGGGGAACTGGGTGATCTGGATGCCGTGAACGCTGTCACCGAGTTCTGCCAGCAGTGCGCGAGAGTCCTTTGACCGACTCACGCACATGTTGAGGACGACCTTGATACGTCTGTCGTGCGAGGCATCGAGGATGTTCCTGATCCGCTCCGGTTTGACGTAGGGCGAGTGGAAGTCGTCGTAGCTCAGCGTGAGCTCCCGCAGTCCGGCATCCTCGAACTCGGCCAGGACTCGGTCTGCGGCTCGGCGTGTGACCCCCCAGAAGCCGTTGGTCACGCACGAGGCCACTCGTCCGCTGGCGGTGATCCGGGCGATGATCGACATCGTCCGAGCCCGCCGGATGAGGGGCTCACCGCCGGTGAGGCCGATCTCGCGCACATTGGGCTCGCGGAGGAGCTCGTCGACGATGTTGTCGACAAGGTCGTCGTCGAGGTTGGCCGTCGCGTTCGGAGAACTGCTGACGCAGCAGTGTGCGCATCGTGCGTTGCACTTCGAATCAAAGTTGATGCCGACGCTCCAGCGTGGCTCAGCCATGGTTTGTCCTCGTGTTGCTGTCGGGAAACGGTGGGGCCCCGCCCCGATCCCCGGACTGGTGATCAGCCCTTACCGCTGCCGACGATCACGGCGCCGCCGCTTCCGACGACGAAGTACCACAGGTCGTCCACGACGTCGAGTTCTGCAACCCTGTCGTCCAGCGTGAAGCTCTGGAGCATGTTGGCGCTCTCGTTGTTCTGCATGTTCCCTCCTTTCGAGTTCGTTGGGACGGGCACGGGGCGGGGCGTGCAACACCATACTCAAATCCAGAACATCAGGCCAGCACTTCCGCCATTCGGGCGCGACGATCTCCCCGTGACCCTGCCGCGGTGTCGTCGATCGGCTCGCTCAGTACCTCTGGGGGCACGGGTGCGCGAGCAGGGCTACCGCGACGAGCGACACGCTGCTGTCGCTCTCACCCCCGCCGGTACAACCCCGCCGGCTTCCCCGGCCCCTCCGCCCGCTTCCCCTCGGCCACCACCAGCCGCACCACCATCGCCCTCCGGAAGGTGTCCGGCTGCAACTCCACCCCGAGCACCACCTCGTGCAACCGCCGCAGCTCCGTCATCGTGAACGGCTCCGCGAGCAACCCGTGCGGGTCCGGCCGGTCACGGTGGTCCTCCCGCAGCTGTGCCACCGCGTACTCGAGGATGTCGTCGTGCGCGTGCACCATCGTCCCCGCTGCCGCGACGGGCACCAGGCGCGCCCGCCCGGAGTCGATCGTCAGGGCAGCGGCAGGCACGACGTCGAGGTGCGCCACCGACAGCACCCACCCCCGGGAGTCCCGCGCCGGGTCGTCGAACACGTGGAGCTGCCGTGGCGCGAGTCCCTCGACGCCGGCCTTCTCGCGCAGGGACCGCAGCACCGAGTCCGCGAGGCGTTCGCCCTCGTGCACGAACGTCCCCGGCAGCCGCCAGTCACCGTCGACGGCGTCACGGACCTGCAGCACCGACAGCTCGCCGTCGACGACGGTCATGACCGCGGTGTCGACCGCAACGGAGGGGTGCGGGTAGTCCGCCAGACGCTTGCCGTTCGGGTCGCGATACTCGGTGTCAGCCACAGCCAGGAGTTTACGCGTACTTGCGCTAATCGCCAGGCCGGTGCAGGATCGGGTTAGCGCGGATCTGCGCTAACCTGCATCCGGAGGTCTCGCCATGACCGAGCACACCACGATCCTCGACCGCGCCGTCGGCGCCGTCCTCGGCTCCGCCGCCGGTGACGCCCTCGGCGCCGGCTACGAGTTCGGGCCGCCCGTCCCGGAACCGACGCCGATCCTGATGCAGGGTGGCGGCTCCCTCGGGTGGCAACCAGGGGAGTGGACGGACGACACGAGCATGGCCGTGCCGATCCTCCAGGCCGTCGCCCGAGGCGACGACCCGGCTGCGGAAGCCACCCTCGACAGCTTGGTCACCGCCTGGGCGAAGTGGGCGCTGGACGCACCCGACGTCGGCATCCAGACCCGAGAGGTCCTGGCCGGACTGGGCCCACGCGAGCCGGTTCCGACGCGTCGCGGAGCTTGCGGAGCGACGTGGCGGCCGAGCTCGTGGGGAGAGGCCCACACCGCCGCCGCCAGTCGGCTCGCTGCCCGGCGGGTTCACGAGTCGACCGGCCGGTCGGCCGGCAACGGGTCGCTGATGCGGACGGTGCCGCTCGTCCTCGCGTACCTGCGCGGCGACGCCGGTGAGGAGGAGCGGCTCGCCTCGGCTGCCCGCGCCGTCAGCGACCTGACCCACTACGAAGCGGACGCGGGGGACGCGTGTGTGTTGTGGTGCGTCGCGATCCGGCACGCGGTGTTGCACGGCGAGCTCGACGTCCTACGGGGGCTGAACCTGCTCGCACCGGCGGCCCGACGGACGTGGACGGAACGACTCGTCGCCGCGGAGCACGCGGAGCCGGTGGCCTTCACCGCGACGAACGGGTGGGTCGTGTCGGCGCTGCACGCGGCCTACGCGGCGGTGCGGTCGTCGACCTCGCTCGAGGACGCCCTCGTCCGAGCAGTCCGGTCGGGCAACGACACGGACACGGTCGCGGCGATCGCCGGTGGCCTCGCAGGTGCGCTGTACGGGGCTGCGGCGCTGCCTGAAGAGTGGCGAGCCGTGCTGCACGGGTGGCCGGAGCTGCGGGCGGACGACCTCGTGGCGATGTCGGAGCGGGCGGTCGGCGGGCGCTGACTGGTTGCGCTGGAGTCGGCGTCGGAAGCTGCCGTGGGGGGAGCTTCCGACGCCGGACCCGGTGCTACGCGATGCTGCTGCGGCCGCGGAAGACGCCGACGCGCACGAGCCAGACGTACATCAGGCACCCGATGCAGACGTCGAACGCCGCGTTGAGGAACGCGGCGACCAGGGCGACGGCAGCGCCGACCGGAGCGGCGTAGGGGACGCCGATCAGTGCCAGGACGAGTGCGACACCGGTCACGACGAGCCCGACGCGCTGGGCGAAGGTCGGGGGCTCGGGTGCCTCGAGTTCGGCGGGCGGGCCGAGTCGCGGGCGCACCAGGCGGCGGAACAGCGCGCCGTACGGGTGGCGGGCGATGCCGGCGAAGCCTCCCCAGGCGAAGAGCGCGGCGATGACGGCGAGCAGGACGATGCCGATCGTCCGCGTGCTGTCGTGGAGGGTGAGGACGATGTCGAGCGCGAGGAGGACCGTCGTGATCGCGGCGCCGAAGCGGGGCGAACGGGGGTCGATCCCTCGGGAGGGTGCAGGGCTGGTGGTCATGGGTGCTCCTCGGTGAGGACGGCGTCGAGCGCGGCGATGAGTTCGGGCTGGCGGGGCGGTCCACCGAAGCGGGCACGGACGGTCTGTGTTCCGTCCACGAGGAGCACGGTCGGGGTCTGCATCACGTCGAAGCGCCGCGCGAGCTCCGGGCGTTCGGCGAGGTCGATCTCGAGTCGGCGGACTCGGGCCGGGCCCCCGGCCGTCGTTGACTTCGACGCGGCGACGGCGTCGAGTTGCCTCGCGGTGGCGGGGCAGCGTGCGCACGTGGGCGTCGAGAACTGGAGGAGCGTTGCGGCGGTGCCGAACGCCTCCCGGTCGGCGAGGTCGGCAACTGTCGTCGCATCGCTGCCTCGGGATGTGACCACGCGCGCTCGGCCGGTGCGGCTGCCGAGCAGCAGACCGAGGACCGTCGCGACGGCGAGGACGCCGGCGACGATCGCGAGTGAGAGGGCGACAGTCATGGTCTGGACACTACGTCGCGTGGCCCGCTGGACCAAGGGTGTTGAGCGGTGTGACTAGTCCGCAACGCCCAGCCGCTCGCACTCCGCCCACTGCTCGGGGCGGCGCTTGTCCAGCCATGCGGTGAACTCGCGGTAGCCGCGGTAGTTCGTGAAGACCATGAACTGCTTCTTCCGCTGCTCGTTCCAGGCGGTGAGGCTGATGAACGTCACACTGCCGTTCGACTGCTTGCCGAGACGGAGCGTGTGGATGTCCTCGACTTCGCGGCGTCGGAACTTCCCGAAGCCGGACTTCACGTCGTAGTGCCGGTCGTAGACGTTGATCCGCCCGGCGGCGAGAGCCAGGCCAAGCAGCAAGGACCCCGCTCCGAGGACGATGAAGATGCCGAACGCGGGGCTGTCGTCCGAGCCCGCGATGAGCTGGAAGACGAGCCCCGGAACCCCGATCACCAGGCCGATCACGCCGAGGGCCAGGAAGATCACCCCGGGGAACAGCGGCCGGCGCACGACGATCTGCGGCGCCACCTCCGCCTTGGTCGCGCTTCCGCCCCACTGGTTGATGCTGTCGCTCATCGTTCCCCCTTCGACGGACACCGTACCGGGAACGGCGGCGCACGGTTGGCTGTCGTCTCCGTACCATCGGGAGGATGAGCGATGACGTGACCCCTGGGCGGTACCGGCACTTCAAGGGCGGGGAGTACCAGGTTGTGCTCCTGGCACGGGACGTCGAGACCGAGGAGCCGGTCGTCGTGTACCAGGCGCTGTACGGCGAGCACGGGCACTGGGTGCGAGGCCTCGCGGACTTCACCGCGCATGTGTCGCGTGACGGGTACGACGGACCGAGGTTCGTGCGCCTGGATTCGTAGTCGTGACGGCGCGACGGCAACCTCGGCTCAGAGCGCGGCGCGGGCCTCCTCGACCGCCGCGATGAGCCGCGGGACGCCCCACACCACGAAGCGCCCGTGCACACCGCTCCGCAGTTCGACCCGGAGCTGCCGCGACAGGCCTCGTGACACGTCGCTGAGTGAAGCGATCTCGCGCAAGGGGAAGCCGAACTGCGGGCGGACGCGGTTCACCGCGTGCCCCTCGAAGAACAGCGCGGTCGAGGTGAGGACGAGCTTGCCGCCGATCCCCTCCGTGCCCTTCCGCCCAGGCACGAGCAGGCCCAGCTCTGCCGCGACGGACTGGTCCTTCGCACCATGGTCGATGAGCAGGTTGGCGTTCTTCCGCAGCAGTGTGGTGCTGGAGTCCCCGGGTTCCATGTGGCAACCGTACGGGAGGCTGCTGCACGCGCCAGTGACGTCGGTGCCCGCCCCTACCCTGGACGGACATCGACAGCAGGGAGCGCAGTGCAGATCACCGAGGACGGACGAGCCCTGCTCAGCCCCAGCGACCTCACCACGTGGGCGACCTGCGAGTGGGCGTTCCTCCGCCGCCTCGACGCCAAGCTCGGCCGCGGCGAACCCCTGCCCGACGAGCACGACGACATGCTCGACCGGACGGCCCGCCTGGGGGACCAGCACGAGCTCGACTACCTCGAGATCCTCAAGGAAACCCACGACGTCGTGGAGTTCGACCGCCCGGCCCCGCCGCAGTACCGGGAGGCGGCAGCCGCAGCGCTCCAGGCCATGCGGGACGGCGCCGACGTCCTGTACCAACCGACGTTCCACGTCCCCGCGTCGGCGGACGGCACGGGCTTCATCGGCTTCGCGGACTTCATCATCCGCAACGACCGCGGCGAGTACGAGGTCTACGACACCAAGCTCGCCCGCCACGCCAAGATCAGCGCCCTGCTGCAGCTCGCCGCCTACGCCGAGCAGATGCGCGCGCACGGCATCCCGACCGGGCAGCAGGTGCACCTCGTCCTCGGCGACCGCACGACGACCACGCACGAGCTGGCCGACATCGTCCCGGTGTACCGCACGCAGCGGGCGGAGCTGATCCGGGTGATCGCCGACCGGCTGGCCGCCGACGAGCCGATGCAGTGGGGCGACCCCCGCTACTCCAGCTGTGGGCGGTGCTCCGCCTGCCAGCAGGAGGTGCAGCGACACCGCGACCTGGTCCTCGTCGCCGGCATGCGCCTGGACCAGCGGACGAAGCTCATCCGGCAGGGTGTGCGGTCGATCGACGACCTGGCGGTCCGGACCGCACCGGTGGCGACCATGTCGAAGACGACGCTGGATCGTCTGGTGCGGCAGGCGAGCCTCCAGATCGAGACGGAGCGACAAGCCGGACAAGCCGGACAAGCCGGACAAGCAGGGCCCGCCTTCGACGTCCTCGACCCACGCGCCCTCGACGCGATCCCAGCACCGGACCCCGGCGACGTCTTCTTCGACTTCGAGGGCGATCCGCTGCACACCGAGGACGGCGTGCACTGGGGCCTCGACTACCTGTTCGGACTGGTCGACGACCGGGCCGAGTTCCGGGCGTTCTGGGCGCACACCATCCGCGACGAGCGACAGGCGCTCGTGGACTTCCTGGCGTACATCGCGGACCGCCGGGACCGGTACCCGGACATGCACATCTACCACTACGCCGCGTACGAGCGGACCCACCTGCTGTCCCTCGCAGCCCGGCACGGGGTGGGGGAGGACGCGGTCGACGACCTGCTGCGTGCCGGCGTCCTCGTCGACCTGTACCCGATCGTGCGGAAGGCGCTGGTCGTCGGCAGTCGCAGCTACTCGATCAAGAAGCTCGAGCCGCTGTACATGGGCGACGACCTGCGGCTCAGCGACGTGACGAACGCGGCCGACAGCATCACCGCCTACGTCGAGGCGATCACCGAACTCCGGACCGGCGACGCGGTCGAGGGGCAGCGGCAGCTCGACCAGGTCGCCGACTACAACGCCTACGACTGCCGGTCGACGCTGCGCCTCCGCGACTGGCTGCTGGGCCTGCGCGCTGAGCACGCGCCCGACGCCACGACGACGACCGAGCTGGAGGGCCTGCCGCCCATCCCCGTCGAGCGCGAGCCGAACCCGGTGTACGTCGCGCTCGCCGCCGAGACGGCGGACGTCGACGCCCTCGACCGCACACCGGACCAGACCGCGCTGGCGCTCGCCGCGGCCGCCATCGACTACCACCGCCGCGAGGCGAAGACGTTCTGGCAGGACCACTTCGACCGGCTGCGGAACCCGGTCGACGAGTGGGCTGACACCCGCGACGTGCTCGTCGTCGAACGCGCCTCCGTCGAGCGGGACTGGGCGACATTGCCGCGCGCCCGCTCACAGTCGCGGGAGATCCGGTTGTCGGGGACGCTCGCGCCCGGCTCCAGGCTCCGGGCGGGAGGCTCGCCCCACCTCGTGTACGACGACCCACTTCCGGCGTCCATCGCCGCCCCGGGCCCCGGCTCGAAGGGCGCGACCGACCGCGCCACCATCCTGGAGGTGTGGGACAACGGCGACGCCACCGAGGTGCTCGTCCTCGAACGACTTCCCGTCGGCGGTGGCGAGCCGCACACCGGGTTCCCGGTCGCCCTCGCGCCGTCGTCGCCCCCGCGGGCGAAGCCGCAGCCCGAGGCCATCGCCGAGTGGGGCGCCGAGGTGCTCGACGCGCTCCCCGAGATGCTGCCCGACCCGGCGCTCGACCTGCTGCGTCGGGTGCCGCCTCGCGGGCCCCTCGTACCGGTCGTGGGGGACGACACGGTGGGCGCCGTGGTGGCGACCCTGCTCGGACTGGACCGGTCGTACCTGGCGATCCAGGGGCCTCCCGGCACGGGCAAGACGTACGTCGGGTCGAACGTCGTCGCGAAGCTCGTCCGCGAGCACGGGTGGCGGGTCGGCGTCGTCGGGCAGTCGCACGCGACGAGCGAGAACTTCCTCGCCGCGGTCATCGCCGCCGGCGTCCCCGCAGACCGGGTGGTGAAGCAGCCGAAGAGCGGCGCCGACCCCGATGAGATCGAGGCCGCCGAGTGGACACCCGTGAAGAACGGCGCGGCGATCGCGGCGTTCCTGCAGTCCTGCGCCGACACCGGCACCGGGGGAGTCGTCGGCGGGACGGCGTGGACCTTCGCGAACGAGTCGACCATCGCCCGGCACTCCCTGGACCTGCTCGTCGTCGACGAAGCGGGCCAGTTCTCCCTCGCGCCGACGATCGCCTCCGCCATCGCGGCCACACGCCTGCTGCTCCTCGGCGACCCGCAGCAGCTACCGCAGGTGTCGCAGGGCTCGCACCCCGAGCCGGTCGACGAGTCCGCGCTCGGCTGGCTGGCCGACGGCGAGCACGTGCTGCCGCCGGAGTTCGGGTACTTCCTGGCGCAGACCCGGCGGATGGAACCGGCCCTGACCGCGGCGGTGTCGGGGTTGTCCTACGACGGGCAGCTCGCGTCGATGGTGTCCGGGCGGTCCCTCGACGGGATCGAGCCCGGCGTGCACCCGGTGCCGGTTGTTCACTCGGGGAACACGACCTCGTCGCCGGCGGAAGCAGTGCAGGTCGTCGCCCTCGTCGCTGACGTCGTCGGGCGCACCTGGACCGACGACCGCGGCACGCGCCAGCTGACCGACGAGGACGTCATCGTGGTCGCGCCTTACAACGCGCAGGGTGCGGTCATCCGGGACGCTCTCGACCTGGCCGGCCACACCGGCACGCAGGTCGGGACCGTCGACCTGTTCCAGGGCCGGGAGGCCGTGGTCTCGATCACCTCGCTGGCCGCGTCCTCCGCGGCGGACATCCCACGCGGGCTCGACTTCCTGCTCATGCCGAACCGGCTGAACGTGGCGCTGTCGCGGGCGAAGTGGGCGGCGTACCTGGTGCACTCGCCGGCGTTGACGACAGCACTGCCGCCGTCGATCCCGGGGCTGGCGCTGTTGTCGCGGTTCATCGAGTTGGTGGCGCCGCGGGAGTGACGCGGTAGGGCGCCAAAGCCCTCAGCTCGAGATGGTCGCTCAGCCTCCCGCAGCACCGCCCCCGGCCGTCGCCGCAGTCTGCCGGCTCTGCACCACGGACTTCACAGCGCCCGCGACCCAGTCCCCGTCCGTCAGCGCCTTGACGCGCTGTCGGTCGACCTTGCCGAACTGCCCGCGTAGCGTCCCCGTGGCGTTGAGCAGCCCGATGAGCGCGACCGCGAACGGCGAGGGCGCGACGCCGAGGTGCAGGACGTCACCGATCTCCCCGCGCAGGAGCTTCGTCGGCCCACCGTCCCGCTCCGGCCAGCGGGCCGAAGGGAAGATCCCGAGGACCCGGTGCTCCTGCCGCGTCACGAGCCCGCGGTCGACGAGCCCGGCGAGCACGGCCTCCCGGAGCGCACCGTTCGCGTTCCGCGAGACCCAGGACGACGGCCGTCGCGGCGCCGGCGAGAGGTCGATCTGTTCCTTCACCCCGTCGATCACCGGGTCGCCGACGGGAGCGGACTTCGCCGGGATCACCTTGCGTCCGTCGAACTGCAGCACTCCGCGGAGCGCCAGGTCGCCGAGCACTGCACCCGCGGCTCCGGGGTCGAACGTCTGGCCCGTGGTCGCGAGCTTGCCGTCCGGGCGCAGGAGCAGCAGCGCGTACGCCTGCGGGAGCGTCAGGGAGGCGGACATCGTCAGTCCTCGTCGGCCTCGGTCGGCACGCTGCCGATGCCCGCGCGCAGTCCGGCGACGACGTCGGCCTGCAGGAAGTTCGCCGCTTCGGCGCTGGTCGGGTCGACGACGATCCCGAACTCCTCGGGCAGCGCGGTGACGAGTTCGGCCATCGGCATCGCGCGTGCTTCCAGGCCCGGGAGGCTCGTGGCCAGCTGGGTGGGATCGGTGAAGACCGGCACGAACGGACGGTCGCGCAGGACGACGTGCGCCACACTGCCGTCCTCGGGCTCACCGCTGGTGCCGGCGGCCTTCCACGGAACCCAGGCCGCGCTGCCGAGGAAGCCCTCCGCCGACTCGCCCATGCGTCGCCGCAGGTCGCCGGCGGCGTCGGGTCCGGTGTTCTCGGCTCCGGGCCCGAAGCTGGACCCTGTCGTTCCGTTGGCGCTCATCGCGTTCCCCTCCACGGTCGTGTCACCGGCCATGCTGCCACGCAGGACGGGCGGAACAGGTGGGGCGCGCCTCCCGTCAGGAAGGCGCGCCCCGGTGGCACGGACCGCGAGGGTCAGTACTTGGCGGACTGCCCGCCGTCGATCGGGACGACGGCGGCGTTGATGTAGGACGCGTCGTCCGAGAGCAGGAAGGCGACGACCGCGGCGATCTCGGGTGCCTCGCCGTAGCGCTTGGTGGGGTTGATCTGGATGAACTCCTCCGCGGCCTTGCGCGGGTTCTCCGGGTCGATCTGCTTCATCGAGTTCTCGACCATCGGTGTCCAGATGGCGCCCGGTGCGATCGCGTTGATGCGGATGCCGAACTCGCCGTACTCGACGGCGGAGTTGCGGGTCAGGCCGACGACGCCGTGCTTTGCGGCCGCGTAGCCGGACTGGTTGCCGACGCCGCGGATGCCACCGACGCTGGCGGTGTTGACGACCATGCCGGAGCCCTGCTCGCGCATCACGGCGAGGACCTTCTCGAGGCCCAGGAACACGCCGCGGAGGTTGATCGAGACGACCTTGTCGAACTCGGCGGCGGTGAACGACTCGGTGAGGTTCTGCTTGCCCTCGATGCCGGCGTTGTTGAAGAAGCCGTCGATGCGGCCGAAGCGCTCGACCGTGGCGGCGACGTACGCCTCGACCTGGGCCTCGTCGGACACGTCGGCGATGGTGGTGAGGACCTCGGCGTCGGGAGCGGCGTCGAGCACGGCGGACTTCGTGGCCTCGAGGCCCTGCTCGGAGACGTCGACGAGCGCGAGCTTCGCGCCCTCGGTGGCCAGGCGGACGGCGGTCGCGCGGCCGAGGCCGGAGCCGCCGCCGGTGATGAGGACGACGCGGTCGGCGAAGCGGGTGATGGTGCTGGTGGAGCTGGTGTCGGTCATGTGGTGGATGCCTCCTGCGGTCTTCGACGATGAAGGGCTCGGGGTCCGGGGAGCGTGCGTGTCACGGCGCGGCGCTGAGCGGCGAGTCCGGTCCGGCGGCGTCCGCCGGACGAGAGTTACGCTACAGGTGTTGTCTGACTGCGAGCGGTGTGCTCGGTGGCTCAGCAGCTGGTGAGGACTCGCTCCATCGCGTCCCGCTCGGCCGGCACGACCCAGAGCCGGTACTTCGCCTTGACCGTGATCTGGTGCTCGACGTACTCGCAGCGGAAGTCCTTGGCCGCGGGCAGCCAGGTCGCGGCGTCGGCGGAGCGCTTCTGCGAGTTCGAGTGCCCGTCGACCGCGAACAGGTTCTCGGGGTCGTTCGCCAGCGCCTGCCGATCGGCCTGGGTGAGCTGCTGCGCTCCGGTGCGCCAGGCGTTCTCGAGCGCGACGACGTGGTCGATCTGCACGAGGGTCGAGGTCGTGTTCCCCCGCACGAACGCGACCTCGCCGCCCGTGTAGGGCGAGACGAGGTCGCCGGACAGTACCTTGCAGGGCCCCTGGCGGACGATGTCGGTCAGGTCCCGCGCCAGGACGTCGTTCCGGGTGTCGCAGCCGTTGTGGTCGACGTCGAGCCAGGGGGTGCCGAAGTCGGCCTCCCGGTCGTAGCCGGTCGCGGGCGCCTTCCCCTTCACCGGGAGGGCGGCGAGCATCGTGCGGGCAGCATCGGCCGACAGACTGGAGGTCCGGCTCGGCCCCGTCGTCGCGGGCGTCTGCGCCGATGTGGTCACGGTGGGACGTGGGGTGGTGCCGGGGGCGCCCGTGTCGGTGGTGGTGCTGCCGGCGCTCGTCGTCGCGTCCGCTCCGGTGGAGAGCACTCCTGACGAGAACAGCGCCCACACGCCCATCGCGAGGACGAGCGTGACGATCGAGGACTTGATGGTGGCGCGGGTGCGGCGTCGGCGGGACGTCATGTTCGGTGGTGCTCCTGGTGGTGCTCGGGGGACCCGACGATCCTGGCGGAGGCCGCCGACACCCTGGGACGCACGCGCCGCAGTCCGCGTAGGCAGGAGCCATGACCGACTACGCACAACCGTCCGTGCCCGTCACCGGAGGCTCGATGCCGCTCCTCGGCTTCGGCACCTGGCAGATCGAGGAGCCTGACGCTCCCGCCGCGGTGGCCGCCGCCCTCGAGGCCGGCTACCGCCACATCGACACCGCCACCGGCTACGGCAACCAGCGCGGCGTCGGCAAGGCCATTGCCGACTCGGGCCTTCCCCGCGAGGACCTGTTCATCACGACGAAGCTGCCGCCGGACAACGCCGACCGCGTCCGCGAGACCATCGAGGAGAGCCTGGACCAGCTCGGCCTCGACCACCTGGACCTGTGGCTCATCCACTGGCCGCCGAACGGCGAGGCACGTCCCGACGTGTGGCAGCAGCTCGTCGAGGCGCAGCAAGCGGGGCTGACGAAGGCGATCGGTGTGAGCAACTACTCGCTCGAGCAGATCGACGAGCTGATCCAGGCGACGGGTGCGACGCCGGCCGTGAACCAGATCCGCTGGAGCCCGGTCGAGTTCGACCGCACGGTGGCGGACGGGCTCCGGGACCGTGGTGTGGTGCTCGAGGGCTACAGCCCGTTCAAGGCGAGCAACCTGCAGGACCCGACGCTCGTGGAGATCGCCGAGGCCCACGACGCCGATGCCGCACAGGTCATCGTCGCCTGGCACGTCGCCCACCAGTTCGTCGTCATCCCGAAGTCGTCGAACCCGGATCGCATCCGGTCGAACGCCGCCGGCGCGACCCTCGAACTCAGCGCCGACGAGATCGCCCGGATCGACGGCCTGGCCGCCTGACCCGCGCGGCGCGGCCGCCCGCGCGAGACGCCGCCGAAACCCTGAGACGCCGCCGAAGTCCGCGGCGTCTCGGAGGTTCGGCGGCGTCTCGCGTTGTCAGGGCGTCAGGCCAGCAGCGACCTGATGTCCTCTGCGCTCAACCCCTCGGCGAACAGCGCGTCGTCGTCGATCATCGTGGCGAACAACTGCGCCTTCCGCTGCGCGAGCGCGAGGACCTTCTCCTCGATGGTGTCCTCCGCGATGAGCCGCTCGACGGTCACGGACCGGGTCTGCCCGATGCGGTGCGTCCGGTCGACGGCCTGGTTCTCGGCGGCCGGGTTCCACCACGGGTCGAGGACGAACACGGTGTCGGCCTCGGTCAGGGTGAGCCCGAACCCGCCGGCCTTCAGCGAGATGAGGAACGCCGGGGCGGTGCCGTCCCGGAAGCGGTCGATGACGACTCCTCGGCGGCGGGTGGAGCCGTCGAGGTACTCGTACGCGACCCCGCGTTCGTCGAGCGCGGCGGAGACCATCTTGAGGAACGAGGTGAACTGGCTGAACACCAGCGCCCGGCGTCCCTCGGCCGCCAGGGTCTCGAGTTCGTCGAGGAGCAGGTCGAGCTTCGCGCTGGGCACGTCGCCGTGGTCGTCCGACACGAGCGCGGGGGAGAGGGCGAGCATCCGCAGCAGGGTCAGCGAGCGGAAGACGATCATCCGGTTGCGGTCCAGGTCGTCGACGAGGTCCAGGACCTTGAGCCGCTCCCGGTTCAGCGTCTTCTCGTAGAGGTCACGGTGTGCAGGGTCGAGGGTGACCCGGACGACCTGTTCGACCTTCTCGGGCAGGTCCGCGGCGACGCTCTCCTTCGTCCGCCGGAGCATGAGCGGTCGGATGCGTCGCCGGAGTCGGTCGGTCAGCTCCTTGCGGGCCGCTCCGCGGAGCTCGGGCGAGGCCAGCGGCTTGACGTAGTCGTCGCCGAACCGCGTCCATGACGACAGCAGCCCGGGGGCGACGACGGCGAACAGTGCCCAGAGGTCGGCGAGCCCGTTCTCGAGCGGCGTGCCGGTGATCGCGATCTTCACGGGGGCGCGGAGTTCGGCGGCCACGCGGTGGGTCTGCGACTGCGGGTTCTTCACGAACTGCGCCTCGTCGAGGAGCAGCGCCGACCAGCTGAGGTCGAGGTAGGCGGGTGCGTCGAGCCGGAGCAGGGCGTAGGAGGTGACGACGACGTCCGACGCGGCGGCGGTCCGGGCGACCCGCGCGGGGTCCTTCAGCGAGGTGCCGGCGACCGTGGTGACCCGCAGCGACGGGACGAACTTCGCCGCTTCGTCCGCCCAGTTGCCGACGACGGAGGTGGGCGCGACGACGAGGAAGGGTGGTGCCTCCGGGTCGGCGCCCCGCCGGTCGGCGATCATCGCGAGCGCCTGCAGCGTCTTGCCCAGGCCCATGTCGTCGGCGAGCACCCCGCCGACGCCGTGTTCGACCAGGAACGTCAGCCACGCGTACCCGTCGCGTTGGTACGGCCGGAGGTCGGCGTGCACGGTCGCCGGCACGACGGCGTCGGCCGGCGCGGTCGCGTCGAGCAGGCGCCCGGCGATCTCCTTCCACCGCTCGTCGTGCTCGGTCTCGTCGGCGAGCTGGTCGAACTCCGACCAGATCGCGGCCCGGTACGGCGTCACGGTGAGCGGCTGCTCGGGTTCCCACTCGTCGAGCTCGCGGGCTTCCTCGATGACCTCCTTGAGCCGGTCGAACGCGGGGTCGGCGAGCGACAGGTACGAGTTGTCGACGAGCTTCATCCGCCGGTCGCGCTTGGCGAGTGCCCGGAGCAGGGGCGTGAACGGGATCTCCTTGCCGTTCACGCTGACGAAGATGCCGAGGTCGAACCAGTCGTGCTTGTCCGACGGCATCGTCGTGACGCGGATGTGCGGCCGCCCGGTCAGGCGCTCGTAGTCGACACGCTCGCCCTGCACGACGACGCGGACGCCGAGTGCGGGCAGTGCGGGCAGCAGCTCGTTGGCGAGCACGGCGACGTCGGCCCCGTCGATGGTCCCGTCCTGGAACCACTCGAGTCTGCCGCCGGGCCCGGGAGGCTCGGACGCCTCCGTCTCGTCGTCCGCCGCGAGCACGGTGCCGAGCTCCGGCAGCGGCCCGTGCAGGGACACCGGGTCCTTCCGGCCGTCGACGCTCCAGCGCCACTGCAGGTGTGCGCGGTCGTCGGTTCGCGGCGCCCGGGCCGGCTCGAACGTCACGGTGAGCACGAGTTCCGGTGGCGTCCGTTCCGGCAGCTCGAGTGACCCGTCGGAGCTGACGAGTCCGAGGGACCCGCGGAGCTTCGGCGACCAGTCGGCCAGGAACTCGTCGACCTCGTCCGCGGGGACGGTGATGCGTGATGCCTCGACGAGCATGCGCCGTTGGTCCTCCGGCACGGGTGCAGCGGTCGGGGCGAGCGTCACGCGGAACTCGGGCGACTCGCGGAACGCGTACACGCCGTGGTCGCCGACGACCCGCGCGGTGCCCTCGGCGAGCGGACGCCCGTCGATCACCGCGCTCGCGCCGATCAGCAGCCCCTCGGCGGTCCGGGCAGCGTCGAGCAGGACCCGGGCGTCGAGGCCGAGGTCGACCCCGCCCTCCCGCTTGCCGGTGACGAACGCGATGCCGAGCGGCTCAGCCTGTCGCAGCAGCGGCCAGAGGAGCGGACTGCGGAAGTCGTCGAGGTGGATCCAGTCGCTCTCCCCGGGCAGTCCTGCGAGCACACCCGCCCGGTGCAGCGCCTGGAACTGCATGAACCACGCGTGCTGGTCCGGCTCGAGTCCCAGCCGGTTCATCGAGTAGGGCAGCGCGCCCCAGGTGAGCTGCCCGCGCACCCAGTTGCCCGCTGCACTCCGGCTGACCGGGCGCACGCCGAGGCGCACCGCCCGACTGGCGACGGGCATCGTCCGGCCCGCAGCACGGGCACGTCCGGCGAGTCGGGCCGGCACCGCGTCGCGGAGTTCGAACTGGAGGCCCATCCCGCCACTCGCAGGCACGGTGCCGGAGCGGGTGGTCTCGTCGTCGTCACCGGCGAGGCGGGCGAGGTCGCGCCTCCAGTCCGGGGTCGGCGGGGTGGGCGCCTGCGCGCGGGGGCCGGCCTGCGCGGCGAGGGCACGGGCGTTGATGGTGAGGAGTGCAGCGGCGACGTGCTTGCACTCGCCGCCGAGCGGGCAGGTGCAGCGACTGCGGACCGGACGGACGAACTCGCCGCGGGCGATGGTCGTCTCGACCTGCACGTCGTACGGGTCGTCGGCGCTCCCGCTGACCGTCGCGGTGATCGTGCCGTCCTCGTGCCAGGTGGCGTCCTCGACCAGGCCGGCGCGCACGACGTCGCGGGCCCGCCCGAAGGTCTGCGGCCCGACGAAGCGGATGACGTCGACGGCGTCGATCATCGGGGCTGCTGGCACAGGGACATCGTGCCAGGCCCCGCCGACGCTCGTCGTCCGGGTGGCATTGGTACGGTCGGACGAGCGCCGGAGGGGCGCAGAAGACGAGGGGGAACACATGTCGAGGAAGAGCATCCAGCAGGGCGCGACCGGGGTCGTCGTGGCGCTGCTCGCCGCGGTCGCACTGACCGGCTGCGCGGGCGGCGGGGACACGGAGACCGCCGAGGGCACGCCGACGCCGACGCGTGCGGCCGGGACGCCGGGCAAGGCGACCTGCGAACTGCTCGGGACCGACGGCGGAACGGTCTCGATGACAGAGACCGCCGACTCGTACACGATCGAGTTCCGAGGCGTCCCGCGGGACGCGGCGGACGACCGGACGTCCTACAGCGTGCAGGTCGACGACGACGACCGGCAGGCCTACGCCGGCATGCTCATGAGCTGGGACCGGGACGTGCTGCGGAACTACGGCACGACGGACGACCCCGAGGCCGACGAGGTCGAGGTCGACGGGGAACCCGAGGAGACCGGCGACGTCGTACGCGGCACGTTCCCGAAGGTCGCGGACGGCCCGGCCTCGTGGTGGTCGCCCGAGTACACGACGATCACGGATTCCGGGGTGCAGCGTCACGTGTGCACCGAGGACGGCCAGGTCGTGCCGTACACGGCGCTGGCGGCCGGGTAGCAGGCGGTCACCGCGCTGTCCGGGCCGTCGTCCGGATCAGGTCACGCCCGTTCGGGGGCTGGTTCGCATCCGCTTTGGTGAGACATCATCGGGAGCATCATGCTGCAGTCACTCGTCTACATGAGCTCGGCCACCCAGCCGTTCGACGACCCCGCCCTCGACGAGGTCCTGAACTACTCGCGCGAGCGGAACACCGCCGACGGTCTCACCGGCATGCTCGTGCACCGCTCCGGTCGGTTCATGCAGCTGCTGGAGGGTCCGCACGACGCCGTCATCGCCACCTACAGCCGGATCGTCGGCGATCCGCGCCATGACGAGGTCCGACTGCTGGTGGAGGAGTCGATCCACACCCGTCGGTTCCCGGAGTGGACGATGGCGTTCGACCGCGACGAGCAGGTCGAGCCGCCCGAGGGGTTCGACGAGTTCCTGACCTCCGGCGACGCCAGCGCCGATGCGAGCCGAGCGCGGGAACTGCTGCGCTGGTTCCGCAACCACCCGATGGCGGCGCCGACGGCCTCGCTCGGCAAGCACCGACGCGACTGACACCGCGCACCGCCACACGCAGCGACCCGACCACCCCCTGGATGGTCGGGTCGCTGTGGTCTGGTCGCTGTGGTCCGGGGGGCAGTGGTCTGCGGTCAGCGGTCCGCGGGCTGGGCGAGCTTGCTGTGCTTCCGCGAGTACCCGAAGTACACGCCGAGCCCGATCGCGAACCACACCGCGAAGCGCACCCACGTCTCCCACTGCAGGAAGGAGACGAGCCACAGTGACGCCAGCACGCCGATGGCGGGCACGATCGGCATGAAGGGCATCCGGAACTCCCGGTCGAGATCCGGCTGCCGGTAGCGGAGCACGATGACCGCGGTGCAGACCACGACGAACGCCAGCAGGATGCCGATGTTGGTCAGTTCGGCGACGACCCCGATCGGCAGCACCCCGGCCAGCACGGCCGACGCGATGCCGAGGATCCAGGTGACCCGGGTCGGCACGTGCCGCTTCGGATCCGTCTTCGCGAACCACTTCGGCATGAGCCCGTCGCGGCTCATCGAGAACCAGACGCGCGAGGCACCGAGCATGAACGTCACCAGGACGGTGACGATGCCGACGATGGCACCGATCGCGATGACGTTCGCGACGCCGCCGAGCCCGACCGACGCGAACGCCGACGAGAACCCGGACGCCGGGTCGATGTCCTGGTAGTCCTGCATCCCGGTCAGCACGAGCGTGGCGAGGACGTAGAGCACCATCGAGATGCCGAGGGACAGCAGGATCGCCTTCGGCATGTGCTTGCGGGCGTCGGTGGACTCCTCGGCAGCGGTCGACATCGCGTCGTAGCCGAACACGGCGAAGAACACGGTCGCGGCGCCGGTCATCACCCCGCCGAACCCGAACGGGAAGTACGGCGAGTAGTTCGCGCTGTCGATGTGGAACACCCCGAGCACGACGATCAGGACGACGAGCGCGACCTTGATCCCGACCGCGACGAACTCGAAGCGTGCGGCGCTCCGGATGCCCCGGGTGAGGACGAACGCGGTGAGCAGGCAGAGCGCGATCGCGAAGACGTCGACGACGTGCCCGTCGCCGGTGCCGGGCGCGCCGAGCATCCAGGCGGGCAGGTCGATGCCGAACTGGCCGACCAGGAACCCGACGTAGCCGGAGATGCCGATCGCGACCACCGCCACGATCGCCGTGTACTCGAGCAGCAGGTCCCAGCCGATGAACCAGCCGACGATCTCGCCGAGCACCGCGTACCCGTACGTGTACGCACTGCCGGCCTTCGGGATGAGCCCGGCGAACTCCGCGTACGACAGCGCTGCCGCAGCACTCGCGACGCCGGCGACGAGGAACGAGATGAGGACGGCGGGTCCGGCGACACCGTTCGCGACCGTACCGGCGAGGGTGAAGATCCCGGCGCCGATGATGCCGCCGATGCCGATCGCGGTGAGCTGCCAGAGGCCGAGGTGGCGCTTCAGGCCGCCCTCGCCCCCGGAGTCGTCGTCGATGGTGTCGATCGGCTTCCGTCGGAACAGGGTCGAGGGGTTCGGCGTCGTTGCCATGCGGCCATCCTGCACCCGTTCCGGCGGAACGGTACCGGTCGTTCCAGGTGCATCGAACCGGACGGAGCACGGGCCTCCCGGTCGGCCGACGTGCCCGCGTGACGGACCGTCAGCGTTGCGCGTACGGCCACCAGAACGGCGGCGGGAGCGCCCCGCCGGTCAGGATGACCAGACCCTGGTAGCCGAGCATGCCGACGCCGAGCACGCCGAGGACGGCTGCGGCCCACGCCCACCGGCGGGCACCACGGTGTCGGCGGCCGCGGCCGATGGTGACCGCTCGCCAAGCCGAGAGGAGCCCCAGGCCGCCGAAGAGGAAGCCGATCGCGAGGTGGCGACCGACGGCCTCTGCGGGCAGGATCAGCCCCTGCAGGAACGCGAAGCCGCCCAGCAGCACGGCTGCGGTGGCGGGGGCGGCCGGGGGTTCGTGGTCGCGTGCGCGGGCCATGTCCCGACCGTACCGTCGAACGCGTGCGGTCAGGAGGAGGCACGATGGGGACCATGCAGTCCCTCCTCGGCGTCCTGGCCACCGTCTCCGTCCTGGCCGGCACCGTGACCGGGGGTCGGTCGTGACACGCGCGGGCGACGACGGGCGGTCCGGTCCGGATCCTGTCGGCGGCCGGGAGGCCCGTCCCGGGCTGCGCGGCGGCCGTCGCGTCGCCGACGTGGTCGCGACCGTCGTCCTGCTGCTGCTCGGTGCGGTGGCGACCGTCGTCGCGAGTCGCGGGATCCAGTTCATGGCGCTCTCGTTCGGGTCGTGCGACGCGCCCGGCAACCGGTGCGACGAAGGGCTCGGCGGCACGGTCGTGACGCTCGGCCCGGTGGTCGTCGCCCTGGTGTTCCTCGTCACCCTCGTGCTGTGTGTGCTCCGGCTGGTGCGCCGGCGGCTGACCTGGCCGGTGGCGCTCCTCGGTCTCGGGGTGCTCGTGGTGGTCTTCGTCGTGGCACGGCTGCTGGCCGGCGGGGCGGTCTCGATCGGGATCTGATCGGTCCTGCACATCCCCGGGCACGGCGGCTGTTGTCCACAGCGGACGGCTCCGGCGCCCTCGGGAGCAGGGTGGACGGCGAGGCTGGGGCCATGCCAGACACCGACGTGCTCGAGCGACTCGAGCGAACCGCAGTCCGTACCGACGACGACGTGGTCGACCTCGTCGTCGCACTCCTCGAGACCCCTGTCCGACGACAGTGCTGGGTGCTGTTCCTCAGCGACCGCGGCATCCCGGTGCAGCTCGTGCTGCCCGTCGCCGACCTGCCGTACCAACCCGACGACCAGGTCGAGGACTTCGGCGCCCTGGTCGAGGACGTCGTCCGACAGGTCGGCGCGGCGGAGGTCGTCCTCGCCTGGGAACGGCCGGGTGCCACGGGGTTGTTCCCGGTCGACTGGGAATGGGTCGACGCGATGGCCTGCACCCTCGACGAACACGATGTACGGCTCCGCGGGCAGGTCGTGGTGCACGACGACGGGGCGTCGATGGTGGAGCTCGACGACGACGAGCCGGTCGCTTCGGCAGCGGCGTGAACGGCCCGGGCGCAGCCCCGCGCCTGTCAGCACTGTGCCTGTCGGCGTTGTGCCGGTCAGTTCTGTGCCTGTCAGTTCTGGGGCGCTGTGTCCGGTACGGTCTCGCCGGTCAGACCCTCGACCACGCGCTTCGCCGTCGGCCAGTACTTCGCGTAGTGGTCGGGGTCGGCGTTCACCTGCACCGCGTGTGCCATCTGCGTCGGCGTCATGGTCTTCCACCCGGGCACTTTGACGAGCTTCGCGTAGAACATCGACGCCGCGGTGTACGGGTCCATCCGCTGCTCGTACGTGCCCCAGGCACCGTTGTCCCGCTGCTGGAAGATCCCGCGGCTGTCCGGACCGACGGCGTCGCCACGGTCCAGGTTCACGAGCCCGGACTCGCCGATCGCGGTCATCACGCCGACCGCCTGGGTGTGCGGGCCGATGCCGAGCTCGCGAGCGGCCCGGATCACCTGCGCGGCGTTCACCAGACGGTCCTGACAGAAACCACCGACCGGCCCTGCCGGCACCACGACGCCACCGACGGTCTGCGCAGCCGCGGCCGGGCAGGTGAGCGCCCGGGGCGTCGCCGAGGACGACGCCAGCCCGCTCAACGAGTTCACCGCGACGACGATCAGGACGATGACCCCGATCACCGCGGCGACCACACCGACGCCGAACACCGACGCGAGTGCGATGCCGGCACGGCGCATGGTGCGGTCCTTCGTCAGGTGGAGCGGGGCGGGGGCCTCGACGGGCCGGAGCGGTCCGGACCGGGGTCCGGTACGACGAGGCTAGGCGTTCCGACTGGACGACACACGTGCCGACATGCCCCCGGTTCGCGGCACTAGCGTGGAGCGCGGAGGGAACCATGGACACAGCGATGCAGGACCGGGCGCTCGGCGCCGTGTTGGCGAGTGCGTGCGGGGACGCCCTGGGGGCACCGTACGAGTTCGGCCCGGCACTGGCCGCCGACCGCCCCGTCGAGATGCGCGGCGGCGGCCCCTTCGGGTGGGAACCGGGGGAGTGGACCGACGACACCAGCATGGCGATCCCGGTGCTGGAAGCGGTCGCGAACGGCGCCCGGTGGAACGAACCCCGCACCCACGGGCGGTTGCTCGCGGCGTGGTCCGACTGGGCGCAGGACGCGCCGGACGTCGGTGCGCAGACCCGGGCGGTGCTCGGGCGGATGTCGGCCAACACCGAGGACGCCGCGAAGGCCGCCGCCCGCGCCGTGCACGAGCAGAACGGGCAGTCGGCGGGCAACGGGTCGCTGATGCGGACGACGCCACTCGTGCTCGGGTTCCTCGGTGACGGCGCGAAGAAGTCCCTCGCCGTCGCCGCCCGACGGGTCAGCGACCTCACCCACCACGAGGACGACGCCGGGGACGCCTGCGTCCTCTGGACCGTGGCGATCCGGCACGCGATCCGCCGGGGCCGGCTCGACGTCCGACGCGGTGTGCCGATGCTGCCGCGGGAGCGCCGGACCCTGTGGCTCGACCGGATCGCCGAGGCCGAGTCCTCGACACCCGAGGACCACACCGCCCGCAACGGATGGGTCGTCGCGTCGCTGCAGGCCGCGGTCGCCGCGATCACCCTCGGCGACGGCGTCGTGGACACCCTCGAACGTGCGGTCCGCGGCGGCGGGGACACCGACACCGTCGCCGCGATCACCGGCGGACTGGCCGGGGCGCTCGCCGGGGCGTCGGCGCTGCCGGAGCAGTGGACGGTCGTGGTGCACGGGTGGCCGGGCAAGCGACTCGACTGGATGCGTGCGCTGGCCGTCCGTGCCGTCGAGCGCACGCCCGGTCCCCTCGGGATGCCGGCCCGCCGGAGCTGACGTCCGGTAGCCAGAGAGGCCCGGCACCCGTGGGGTGCCGGGCCTCATGCCTGGTCGCGGTGGAGCGGGTCAGCGGCGGGTGTCAGCGGCCGGTGTCAGCGATCGTGGTCCTCCCGGGCGTCCCGCTGCACGGCAGTCGGTTCCGTGACGACTCCGGTCGGCGCCTTCTCGGTGGTCTTCCGGCCGTGGGTGAACCACGTCACGAGCCAGAGCACGATGCCGAGCGCCAGCAGCGCACCGGCGATCTGGTACTGCTCCCACGCGCGGCCGGACGAGAACGGCAGCACGAGCCACAGGCAGGCGACGATGCCGATCACCGGGATCACGACCCCGGCCTTGAAGTGCCGGTGGCCGACCCGGTCGCGGCGGAGCACCAGCACCGAGGTGTTCACCACCGCGAACACCGCGAGCAGCAGCAGCGAGGTCGTCCCGCCGAGGATCACCACGATCGGCGACTCCGGGTCGAGCGACACCCAGCCGATCAGGGCCAGCGAGATCAGGGTCGTGAAGACGATGGCGTTCGACGGGGTGCGGCGCGCGGGCGAGACCCGGCCGAGGAAGGCCGGCAGCACGCCCTGCTTGCTCATGCCGTACAGCAGCCGGGACGCCATCATCATGTTGATCAGCGCGGTGTTGGCGACGGCGAACATCGAGATGAACGGCAGGACGGCACCGATCGGGAAGTCCGGTGCGGCGGTCTGCACGACGGTGACCAGCGGCGTCTCGTTGCCGGCCAGCTCACCGATCGGCACGACGGCCACGGCGCAGATCGACACCAGGACGTAGATCACGGCGGTGATGCCGAGGCCCGTCAGCATGACGCGGGGGAAGATCCGCGACGGGTCCTTGGTCTCCTCGGCCATGTTCACCGAGTCCTCGAAACCGACCATCGCGAAGAAGGCCAACGACGTCGCGGTCGAGATGCTCAGCAGCAGGCTCTTGTCCTCGGGCGTCTCGAACATCACCACGCGCGAGAAGTCCGCGTTGCCGCCGGCGATCGCGGTGAAACCGACCAGGATCACGAGAACCAGACCCGAGAGCTCGACGAGGGTCAGCACCACGTTCGTCTTCACGCTCTCGCTGACGCCGCGGAAGTTCACCGCCATCACGGCGAGCATGAAGCCCATCGCGATGAGCATCACGACTGTGTTCGGCAGCTCCAGGCCGAATCCGACGCCGAGGTTCGCGGCGAAGGCCCGGGACGCCGTCGACGCCGAGGTGATGCCGGAACACATCACGATGAACGTCACGATGAACGTGACGAAGTGGACACCGAACGCCCTGTGCACGTAGAGCGCCGCACCCGCCGTCTGCGGGTACTTCGTCACGAGCTCGAGGTACGAGAACGCCGTGAGCAACGCCACCGAGAACGCGATGAGGAACGGCAGCCACGCGGCCCCGCCGACCTCGGCCGCGACCTGCCCGGTGAGGGCGTACACGCCGGTGCCGAGGATGTCCCCGACGATGAACAGGAGCAGGAGTTTCGGACCGATCACACGGCGGAGCTCGGTCTGCTGCCCCGGGTCGCGCTCGGTCTTCGTCGTGGTCGCCATGCATCACCCTGTTCCTGCTGAGCCGTTCCTGTCCAGTCCCACAGCAAAATCGGTCGGCGCGGACAGGGTCAGCGGTCGGTCGATACGCTGCCCTGCATGGACGAGGCGTCGACGACCACCGAAGAACCGATCGAGTTCGCGGACTTCAACGCGAAGCTGCTCGTCCTCGACGTGCTCTGCTACGACCTGGACGTCATCGAGCCCTACGACGGGGACGACGACGACGAGGACGCGGTGGTGGACGACGAGGACGTGGACGGCCAGGACGACCGGGCCCGTGAGTACTACGACGACCTCGACCTGCTGCCATCGCAGCTCGACCTGGTCACCGAACTGACCGTCGACTCGGACCTCGAGATCCTGCAGGACCTGCACCCGGGGTGGGATGGCTCCGACGACCGCTACGACCCGCAGAACTGGGACGACCTCGTCGACCTGCCGTCGCTCAAGGTCGTCTACGCGGCGGCTCCGCTGCCGGCGCACGTGTCCGACGCGCTCGCCGCGAAGGGCGTCGAGGTCCGGTCGGCCTGACCGGCACGGCGACCGGCTGCGTCAGCGCAGTGCCGCCAACTGCTGGGTGAACTGGGTCGCACCGCCCTGTGCCGGGTGCCGGACCGCGATCGCGTCGATGCCGGCGCTCGCGAGTGCTCCCTGCGCCTTCCGACCGACCGCGACGAACCGCCGGGCACCCACCGCCTCGGCCAGCGCGAGCGCGACCGGGGCGCCGTCGCGGACCTCGGCCGGACGCGGCGTCCGGTTCGTCAGCCGGTCCGGGGCGACGAACGGATGGTGCGGGAACACGGCCCAGAGCACCGGCAGGGGGCCGTGCCAGCCGCGCAGCGCAGCGTGCACGACCCGCGAGGACGCCTCCCACGGGGCCGTCGGCTCGGGCGGCAGCGAGAAGGGCACGTCGGCGAACAGCCCGTCGGGGTCCTGCAACTCCCGCATGCTCGTGAACGGGATGCCGGTGTTCGTCATGCCGCGCCAGCCGGGTGCCTCGGCGACCAGGATCGTGTCGGCGGCGGGCCCGAAGCGCCGCAGGTAGCGGTCGAGGTTCGCTCGCCGCAGCGCACCGGCCGCGGGCGAGCCCGGGCCCGAAGCACCGCCGGCGACGAACAGCGCCTCGGCATCGGCAGCGGTCGGCACGCCGTTGAGGGCGTCCCAGAACGCGGTGAGGTCGAGCGCGGGGTCGAGCACCGAGTCCGACACGAGCAGCTCCGTCAGCGCCCGAGGACCCGCAGGTAGACCTGCTCGAGTCCGGCCGCCGACCGCTCCCAGCTGAGACGTTCGGCGTGCTCCCGCCCGGCCGAGGCCAGGGCAGCGGCGTACTCCGGCTCGGTCAGGATGCGCTGGATCTCCGATGCCCAGACCGCGGGGTCGCGGGACTCGAGGACCACCCCGGTCTCGCCGTCGACCACGGCTTCGCGGAGGCCTCCGGCGGCGGCGGCCACGACGGGCACCCCGGATGCGGAGCCCTCGAGCGCCACCAGGCCGTACGTCTCGGAGTGCGACGGCACGAGCACGGCCGCTGCTCCGCGGAACAGGAACGCCAGGTCGGCACGCGACTGGGGTCCGATGAAGGTGACGCGGTCGGCGATGCCCCGCGACTCGGCGAGCCGACGCAGTTCGGTCACGTGGTCGCCCGCTTCGCTCGAGGCGTCCCCGGCGATGACGAGGGTGGGGCGGGCCTCCTGGTCGATCCCGGCGATGGCCTCGATCGCCAGGTCGAGGCCCTTGAGCGGCTGCACGCGGGCCGCGGCGACCACGTAGGGGGCGGTCGCCCGGCGTGCGCCGATGCTGGCCGGTCGGAACACCGACCCGTCGACCCCCGGCGGCACGATCCAGACGCGCGCGGGGTCGCCGCCGAGTCGGGCGCGGACCGTGTGGGCCTCGGCTTCGCTGACGACGACCACGGCGTCGGACTCGCGCGCGAGGCGTTCTTCGCCGGCCATCCGACCAGCGGACTCCGGGCGCTCACCCTCGGAGAGCGGTGTCGCGCTGTCAGCGGCGATCGAGTGGAACGACTGGACGTGCGGCACGCCGCGGTCGCGGGCGACGGGCAGGGCCGCGGCGCCGGAGAACCAGTGGTGCGAGTGCAGGACGTCGAACGGCCCGAGCGCGGTCAGGCCCCGGCGGAACGGTTCGATGAAGGCGTCGTGCTCGCCCTTGGGGACCGGCTCGGCGGGACCGGCCGACAGGAACCGCAGGCACACGCCGGGCACGAGGGCGACGGAGTCCGGCTGCGTCGGCGCCGAGCGGCGGGTGATGATGTCGACCTGGTGACCGCGGTCTGCCAGGGCTTCGGCCTGGTGGCGGACCACGACGTTCATGCCGCCGACCTCACCGGATCCGGGTTCGTCGCCGGGGGAGGTGTGCAACGAGACCAGCCCGATGCGCAACGGTTCGGTCGTGGTGCTCACCGGCCCAGCCTAGCGAGCGGGACGCTGCGTCCGGCGCGCGGGGGCGACGAGGGCCGGCAACCGGCCCTGCGCGTCGAGCGGGTCGGACGGGAGGCCCGGATCGCCACCCAGCACCTGCACCCGTTCGTCACCGTGTCGCTCCCAGAAGGAGGCCGTCCAGGCGCAGAGGACGCCGTCGAGCAGGTCCTCGCGGTGCTTGTGCGTCGGCCCGTGCAGCACGGACGGGTCGCGGAGGTCGCGGGTGAGCGGGTGCGCGTCGAGGTCGAGCGGTGGGTCGAACACCGTGGTGCGCATGCGCCGGACGAGTTCGTCGAACGCCTCCGCCCGGCGCTGCCGTGCGACGGCCGGGGGTACGGACGTGTCGAGCCGCTTGTAGCGGGGCCGTTCGTCGTCGTAGCCGAACTCCTCCACCCCGACGAGCGTCGTGTACGGGTAGCACTCGAACACCGCCGGGACGGTCCGGGCGCGCATGGCAGCGGTGTCACTGACGTAGGTCACGCCCAGGGCAGTCAGCCGGTCGAGCATCCGCGCCCCGGCGCTCGCGGCCGAGGCCAGGTTGGTCGGGTTCGCGGCCACCTTCCACCGGCCGTACCGCTGCCCGACCTGGCGTTCGGCCTCGCGGACACCCGTCGGGTTGGTGACGACGAGCGACGCGTCGACTGCGATCAGGGTCCGGGGGCCGAGCCGTTCGGCGATCCAGGCGGTGACCTCGTCGACACCGCGGGCCCAACCGGCGTCCGTCACCCGGCCGTCCCCGTCGAGCGCGGCCAGACCGGTCTCGTTCGGAGCACGTCGTTCGGTGCCGAGGCCCCAGGCCAGGTCCACCCCGAGGTACGCGGTCACCGGTCCATCCTGCCGGGTCCGGTCCCGGTCCGTCCCGTGCTCCCGTCGTCGGAGTAGGTTCCGCTGCATGGCGACACCGGCGACGACGCTCACCGTGCCCGGACCCGACGGCGAGCGGGAGGTCCGGATCTCCAGTCCGTCCCGCGTGCTGTGGCCGGACCTCGGCATCACCAAGCTCGATCTGGCTCGGTACCTGGTGGCCGTGGGGGACGGCTTCGTCCGTGCCAACGGCGACCGACCGATCTCGCTGCAGCGGTTCCCGGACGGCGTCGACGGGGAGCAGTTCTTCTCTAAGAACCCGCCGAAGGGCGCTCCCGAGTACGTGCGGGCGGTGACGGTCACCTACCCGAGCGCCCGGAGCCACCCGCAGCTGGTGATCGACGAACCGGCCGTCGCGGTGTGGGCAGCGCAGATGAACACCGTCGTGTTCCACCCCTGGGCCTCCCGAGCGGAGGACAGCGACCACCCGGACCAGCTCCGCGTCGACCTGGACCCGCAGCCGGGCACGGACTTCCACGACGCCGTCCCCGCCGCGCACGAGTTGCGGAAGGTCCTGGCCGAGGTCGGACTGGAGGCGTGGGTGAAGACCAGCGGCAACCGTGGACTGCACGTCTTCGCCCCGATCGAGCCGGCGTACGAGTTCCTGGACGTCCGACACGCGGTGATCGCCGCCGCCCGCGAACTCGAACGGCGGATGCCCGAGCAGGTCACGACCGCCTGGTGGAAGGAGGAGCGCGGCTCACGGATCTTCGTCGACTTCAACCAGGCGAACCGCGACCGGACGATGGCCGGCGCCTACAGCCCGCGCGCGCTGCCGAACGCGGCGGTGTCGACGCCGCTGGCCTGGAACGAACTCGATGACGCCGACCCGACGGCGTTCACGATCCTGACCGTGCCCACGAGGCTCGACACGACCGGGGACCCGTGGGAGTCGATGTCAGCCGAACCCCGGAGCATCGACCCACTGCTCGAGTGGTGGCGGCGCGACCTGGAGCATGGTCTCGGCGAACTGCCGTTCCCGCCCGACTTCCCGAAGATGCCGGGCGAGCCGCCGCGCGTGCAGCCGTCACGGGCCAAGAAGGCCTGAGCGCGCACCAGCTCGTCCGGGAGGACCTGCTCAGATGAGCGAGGAGGAGTCCTCGCGGCGCAGGTCGTCGTCGTCGACGCGGGAGGTCTGCAGCGGCAACCCGACCGTCGCCGTGTGCAGCCGGGTCAGGCGGGACCAGGTCCGGCGGTTGCCCTGCGTGATGCCGTCGAGGACGATCATGCGCCCAGGCCGATCGTGACGAAGGCGAGCGCGGCGGCGGTGACGCCTGCGATCCCGCTGATGATCGCGCTGGTCTGCAGGGCACGCTGGTGACGTGCTTCGCGGACCTCGCTGAGAGGGTTGCGCTGTGCTCGGCGAACGAGGATCTCGTTGCTCATGTCCACTCCGATCCATGATCTCGAGGGGGTGGAGAACCACCGTTTCCCTGATGTCTCGAATGCTTCCACACAATCACTAGTTCGGCTAACTACTGATGACGAGCGAGCGCCAAATGGACAACTCCACCCCCGTTCGTGGGGGCGGGCAATGTCAGCTCAGGACGTCGTCGAGGTCGTACGCCGCCGGCACCTCGAGCTGGTCGAACCCGCACGAGCGAGCCTGCCGATCTGGCCGCCACCGGGCGAACTGCACCGTATGGCGGAAGCGGTCACCCTCCATCTGGTCGTACCGGACCTCGAGCACCCGTTCCGGCGCGAGCCGGACGAACGACGTGTCGCGACCCGACGAGAACCGCGACCGTTCGCCGTCACCGGTGACGGGCCTCCCGTCCGCGTCCCGCTCGACGAGCGGTTCGAGTTCGTCCACCAGTTCACGCCGACGCTTGTCGGAGAACGCCGAGACGCCGCCGACCATCCGCAGTTCACCGTCCTCGTCGTACAGCCCGAGCAGCAGCGAGCCGACGCCCGTCCCGCTCTTGTGCACCCGGTAGCCGACCGCGACGACGTCGGCCTCGCGGTGGTGCTTGACCTTGAGCATGGTGCGCTTGTTCGGCTCGTACGGACGCTGCCGCGGCTTCGCGACGACCCCGTCCAGGCCTGCGCCCTCGAACGACGTGAGCCATCGACGGGCCGTCTCGACGTCGAGCGTGGTCCGGGTCACGAAGAGGGGATCGGTCAGATCGGCGCCGAGGGACTCGAGGGCCGCCCGTCGGTCGTCGAACGGGCGGGAGGTCAGGTCCTCCCCGTCCACGTGCAGCAGGTCGAACGCCACGAACTGCGCCGGCGTCTCGACCGAGAGCTTCGCGATGCGTGAAGCCGCCGGGTGGATCCGTTGGGACAGCGCTTCCCAGTCGAGCTTCTCGTGCCCGGGCTCCCCGGACCGCACGATCACCTCGCCGTCCAGGACGACCCGGCCCGGGCGGCCGCCGAACTGCGCGTGGAACGCCTCGACCAGTTCGGGGAAGTAGCGGGTGAGCGGCTTCGCCCCGCGGCTGCCGATCTCGACGTCGTCGCCGTCGATCGTCACGATGCCGCGGAAGCCGTCCCACTTCGGCTCGTACCGCAGTCCGCCGGTGACGCTGTCCGGATCCGGGACGGCGGCGACGGCCTTGGCGAGCATGGGCGCGATGGTCTCCATGCCGCCTGTCTACGCGCTCGTCGCCGACGACGGCCTGGAGGCACGGTGCGCGGCCGCCCCGCCCGCTCGGCCCGTGCTCACTACGCTGGTCGCGTGTCGAACCCGTCGCCCGTCAGCCCCGTGCAGGCCGCGGCGCTCGCCGCAGGTGAGCTGCCACCCGTCGAGGAGGTCCGCCCCGGCATCTGGACGCTCGCGGTCCCGTTCCGCGGTGGTGTGCCCGACGCCACGCTGGTCTACGTCGTCGCCGGGGACGACGGGGCGCTCGCGGTGATCGACCCCGGCTGGAGCGACGGCGGCGAACTCGACGTCCTGACCGAGGGCCTCCGGACGATCGGACGCGGGGTGGAGGACGTCACCCTGGTCGCGGTCACCCACCTGCACGCCGACCACCTCGGCGCCGCCGCTGCGCTCCGTCGCCGTTCAGGAGCCCCGATCGCGATGCACCCGGCCGAGGTCCGTGCCCTCCAGCACGCCCGTGCCGATGCCGAGCAGAACGAGCGGGACGCCCGGACCTGGGGAGTCCCCGACGACCGGTTGGACGGTGTCCTGGCGGTGTGGGGCTCCGGTCGGCAGCTCGGGCAGGGGACCGTCGAGGCGCCGTTCGCCGACCTGCTGCTCCATGACGGCGAGCGACTGCCGATCCCAGGCCGGGACCTCCGTGTGCTGTGGACCCCGGGCCACACCGGTGGCCACGTCTGCTTCGTCGACGAGCGGGACGGCCTGCTGTTCACGGGCGACCACGTCCTGCCCAGGATCAACTCCGGCATCGGCCTGGGTGGGCGGACCGACTCGAACCCCCTGCGGGACTCGCTCGACTCCTTGGCCGCCCTCGAGCCGTACGCCGGGCTGGAGGTCTGCCCGGGCCACGAGTACCGGTTCCACGACGTGGTCGCCCGGGCTCGGGTGCTGGCCGCGCACCGCGACGAGCGGACCCGCCACGTCGCCGACGCGCTGGACACCCTGGACCGCCCGACGGTGTTCGAGGTGGCGTCACGCGTGCCGTTCAGCGGCGGCATCGAGTCCATGTCCGGCTATCTTCTGGCGAGCGCCCTGAGCCAGACGGTGTTCCACGCCGACCTGCTCGGACGCGCCGGAGAACTCCGCCGAGCCTGAGCACACGTCAGCTGCTCGGGAAGTCAGCCGAGCGTCGTCGCCAGGCGTTCCATGACCACCCGTGCATCCGCGAACTCGGCAGCGGCGTGCTCGGCCAACGGTGCGAGTCCGGGCAGCCGGTCGGCGAGGGTCGCACTGACCACGACGGGGTGCACCTTCATGCCGAGTGCCGTGCCGAGGATGATGTCGAGCACCGGCGACGCATGGTCCCAGTGCTCCGTCGGCGTCCCCGCCTCGTACGTGCCACCGCGACTGACGACGGTCACGACGGGACGCCCGGCGAGGGGCTGCGGCGTGCCGTCGGGGCCGGGGACGAGCACGCCGGGGATGTGCACGCGGTCGAGCCAGGCCTTGAGGCTGGACGGCACCGTGTAGTTGTACAGCGGTGAACCGATCACGACGACGTCGGCGGCCAGCAGTTCGTCGATGACGTCCTGGCGTAGCCGCTCGGCCGCGTCGGGTACGGACTCCTCTGCCGTGCGGTCAGCTGCAGCCCAGTGCAGCGCCGACGTCTCGAGGTGCGGCAGCGGGTCCACGTGCAGGTCGCGGCGGACGACCGTGTACTCCGGGCCGCGGGCTCGCCATGCAGCCGCGAAGGCAGCGGTCAGGGCGCGGGAGCGGGAATGGGACAGGTCGGCGGAGGAATCGATGTGCAGCAGGCTCGGCATGGCTCCAACGCTAGCCGCGCCGTCCGGTCCGGGAGATGCGCGTCACCGACCTGTGGACGACGGAACGGCCCCGCCGATCCGTGGAGGGATCGACGGGGCCGCGGGAGGAGCCTCCCGTCCGGATCAGCGCTGCGCGCGTCGGCGGACGGTGCGCAGGCCCACCAGTGCCGCACCGGCGGCGAGCATGCCGAGCGCCCAGGGCAGGGAGTCGGTCGCGTCCGTACCCGTGTAGGCCAGGCGGCCATGCGCGTGCGCGGCGGTGCGGACCGGGACGGTGCCGATCGGCGCGGCTGCCACCGGGGGCGTGACCACCGGGGGAGTCGAGACCGGGGCGGTCGCGGTGGGGACGACCTCGACGGCGAAGCTCGTCGCGAAGTCGCCGGCGGCCGCCGTCAGGTTGTGGACCGAGGCGTGCGGGAAGGTCACGTTCAGGAAGTTGCCGTAATCACCGAGGTCGGGGTCTTCGCGGACGACGTCGGAGGCGATGTCCGAGGTGATGGCGAGCTCCGGCGAGTTGCCGTCCTCGTCGGTCACCGCATTGCCGAACCGGTCGACCAGGTCGCCGTTGACGAGGAGCGTGCCGCCCTGCTTGACGGTCGGACGGCCACCGTCGATGTCGGTCGTCTCGCTCTCCCAGCTGTCGGACGCGAAGTGGTACTTCTCGATCTCGGTCGTGACGTGGCCACGTGCATCGATGATCCAGCTCGTCAGCGTGCCGTCCGTGGGCCCGTCGTCGTCGACGCCGCTCTTCACATACTGGAGGAACGAAGCGCGGTCGGCCGAGAAGACCTGCACGCCGGCCGCAGCCGCTGCGTCGACGTTCAGCTCGACGTACTGCGTGACGGTCGTACCGCCGCTGGTCGCGGTGACGGCGAACTCGCTGTACAGCGCGTCTTCGGTCGTACCGGACAGGACGCCGGTCGCTGCGTCGAACGTGATGCCGTCGGGCAGCTGGTCGTCCGGCGTGCCCTCGGGCTCCTCGCCGTCGTCCTCGGCCTCATCCGGGTAGGCCCAGGCGAGCGCGAAGGTCGGTGCCGGCGATCCCGTGGCCCGGAACGTGTACGAGAACGCCTCGCCGGCGGTGGTGTCGAGCGCGAAACGCTCCCCGTCCGGGTCGAGACCGGCGGTGACCGGCTTGCCGGCCGCGTCGACGAACACCGGGTCCTGGGTGACGGCGGCCGACTTCGCGGACGCGACCTCGACGGAGTCGTCACGCAGCGTGTTCGTGACCGTGACGGTGACGACCTTCGTGACGTCGCCCGGCTGGACGACGTAGCTGCCGTCGTCTATGTCGGTGGCGACGCCGCCGACGGACCAGAGGTACGAGAACGAGGTGGGCTTGGTGAAGCCGGAGGTCGTCGCGACGAGCGTCGAGCCGACCTTGGCGGTACCGGAGAGCTTGACCGTGGCGGTCGAGACTGCCGTGGGGGCGACCGGAGCCGCAGCGGTGGGCGCGGCAGCCGTCGGCGTGGTGCCGGTGGGTGCATCGCCAGCGGTCGGGGCCGGCGTCGCCGTGGGTGCGGGGCTCGTCGGGTCCGCGACCGGCGGAGCGGTCGGCGCGGTGCCGGTGGGCGCGCCGGCGGCCGTCCCCGCGTCGGCCGGGAGGCCCGGAGCAGTCGGGGCGGTCGAGTCGCCACCCGAGACGGCCGGCGCGGTCGCGGCGGTGTCGGCCGGAGCCTCGGCGGCGTACGCGGTGGTAGCGGTCATGACGCCGAGACCGGTCGTCAGGCCGATCAGAGCAGTTGCGGTGCCGACGGCGCAAGCGCGTCGGACGAAGGCGGTGCTGCGGTGCACGGGTTCCCCCAGGGTCCATGTCCGGTCAGATGCCGGAACGTATGAATCAGCCGAGAATCCCCGACGTGGTCGGATCGTATTGGTAAAGGGTGAACCGATCGGTTCCGAATATCCGAATGTGACCCGAGTTGGGGGGAGTGTGCGGTTTCCCGCAAGGCGCTCGGCGCGCACGGAGTTCGGCGCACACGGCACTCGGCGCACACGGACGAGGGGCGCGTCCGGGTCGGGCACGCCCCTCGTCGTTCGTGGCTCAGGCCCGACGACGCCGTGCGCGCAGGGTGAGCAGCGCCACACCGGACGCGAGCAGGCCGAGGCCCCAGGCGATCGGACCCGTCGTGTCGGCGCCCGTGAAGGCGAGGCTGCCGGTGGTGCCGGTGCCGGTGCCGGTGGTGCCGGCGGACGGGACGACGGTGACGGGGAACGTGGTCGAGACACCCTGGCTCGTGACGGTCAACGTGTGCGTCGACGCGTGCGGGAACGTGACGTCCGCGTTCCACCCGGCCCGCTCGACCACGTCCGAAGCGACGTCACTCGTCACGGTGTCGGGCGTCCTGCCGTCCCAGTCGCCGTCCAGCGGGACCGTGATGTTGCCGAAGGCGTCGACCGGCGCCGCTGCGATCCGCAGCGTGCCGCCCTGCGGGACGGTCGGGCGGCCACCGGTCGTCCGCTCGATGTCGTGCTGCGGTCCGTTCGGGAACCAGGTGGTCTCCACCGAGCCGTCGGGCTGGATCGTCCAGGTGCGCTGCTCCCGCAGGTCCCCGGGGCGGGTCACCGTCACGAGGGCACCGACCGCCGGAGCGGGGGCCGTGCGGAGGTCGACGTACTGCGTGGCGGTCTGTTCGCCGGAGGTCGCGACGACGGCGAACGTGTAGTGGGCCGCCTGGGTGTCCGTGCCGCTGAGCACCCCGGTGGTCGGGTCCAGCGTGATGCCCGCCGGGAACGAGGCGCCGATGTCCGAGGCCGGGAACGGCTGCCCGTCCGGCCGCACGATCGAGTAGCGCACCGGCTCGTCGACGGGCCCTCCGGAAGCCTGGAACGTGTGCGAGAACGCCTTGCCGGCCTGCGCGAGGAGCTGGACGGCGTGGTCCTCGGTCGTGCCGCCGGTGAAGGACAGCCCGCCGTCGTCCTCCGCCGGGGCGACGGACAGCAGGATCCGCTCCGACAGCCCACCGCCCGGGTGGTACGGCGTCGTGACGTGGACCCAGATCTGGTCGCGGAGCGGCGTCGAGGATTCGAGGGTCCCGGAGAGCACCCCGTCCTCCGAGAGGGTCACGCCCGCGGGCAGCACGCTCGGGTCCGCGGTGCCGCTGATGGAGCCGTTCACGAAGAAGGACAGGTCGGGGTTGTCAACGGGAGCGAGGTCGACGGAGAAGGGCTCACCGCTGGTCACCGGGACGACGCGCTGGCCGTAGATGAACCGCCGGTCGGAGTCCTCGACGACGACCGTGCTGCTCGGTGCACTGGTGACCGACGTCGGCGTCATGCCGGGAGCCGTGCCGGTGACGGTGACCGTGAAGGTGCCGTCGGCCTGCTCCGGGTCCACGACGTAGGTCCGCTGGGTGCCCTGGTCGCGGTTCGCGAGGACCGGGTGGTGGAAGTCCCACCGGTACGTGAAGGTCGTGCCCGCCGGCCAGCCGGCCGTGTCCGCGGAGATGGTCTGCCAGGCGCGGGTCGTGCCGACGATCGCGACCGTGCCGGCAGGGGTCGCCGTCGGGGCGTCCGCGCTCGGCGTGGGCGTCGCCGCAGCGGGGGCGACGGTGGCCGGGACAGCAGCCTCCGGGAGCGTCGGCGCTGCGGGCGTGGCCGTCGGGGCCGGCGGGGTCGTCGCGGCCGGGGTGCCCGCAGCAGCGCTCGCCGGGCCCGCAGCCGAGTCGGCGGTCGGGCCGTCGGCCGGTGCGTCGACGCTGGTGGACGTCCCGACGGCAGCGTTCGGTGCGAGCTCGTCGGCCGAGGCGCTGACCGCCCCGATGCCGAACGCTGAGGACGCCGCGACGATGGCGACGGCGGAGCCGATGGCCGCGATCCGGTGGATCGGCGGCAGGCAGGTCTTGTGCATTGGGTTCCCCCCTGGGATGACGTGTGGCCGGGCTGCCCGATGGCGTGCCCGTAGCCAGATCGTAGGGTCCGCAGAGGCCGCGGAACCGGTCGACACGGTCACGAAACCGTCACGGAAAACGTGCCGAGAAACCCGTCATGATCGGGGATTTCCCGACATGGTGCCCTCAGGATCGCGCCGCTCGGTCGGATGGAGCTGGCTCCGGTGTTCCGACGGGTGCCCCGGGGTGCCCCGGGGTGCCCCGGGGTGCCCCGGGGCGCACTGGAGGGGCGTGCCCGACTCGGACACGCCCCTCCAGCTGCTCGTTCAGGCTCGACGTCGACGCACCCGTGCCACGAGGAGCGCCGCTCCGGCCGCCAGCAGACCGAGGGCCCAGGCGATCGGCCCGGTCTCGTCGGCACCCGTGAAGGCGAGGTGGCCGGACGGCGCCGAGCCACTGCCGGGGCTGCCCGTTCCGGACGCGGTGCCACCGGCGGCCGCGGGGGTCGTCGGGGTGGCAGTCGTTGCCGTCGCCGCCACGCCGACCGTGAAGCTGATCGTCCGGCCGTCGGGGGCGGTCCCCGTGAGCGTCCGGACGCCGGGCGAGGAGAACGTGACCGCCGTGCCCGGGTCGTACTTGCCGAGCGTGTCACCGGCGACCGAGGAAGCCCAGTCGTCGTCGATGACCGGGATCGGCTGGCGGTTGCCGTAGCGGTCGACCAGGCCGGTGTTCACGGTGATGGTCGAGCCCACCGTCGACGTGATGGGCGTGGACGCCGGCGCCTGGTCGTCCGAGAGCGCGTCGAGGTACTCCGTCGTCCCGTCGGCCGACACCGTCCAGGAGCGGGAGTGCGGCGGGTCATAGTCCGTCACGAAGGCTCGTAGTTGCGTGTCCGCCGCCAGGCCCACCGTCAGCTGCACGTGCTGCCCGGGCGCTCCCGCGGGTTCCTGGGAGGTCCGGGCCAGGACCCAGAAGTCGACGACCTGGGCCGTCGTGGTGGACCCGGAGAGCACGCCGTCGCTGGACAGTGTCAGCCCCGCGGGGAGGGCTGCGGCGTCGATCGGACCGTCGGCCGACGAGCTCACGCCGTACCGGAGGCTTCCCTGGTCGCCGGTCAGCGCCTGGATCGGCACCGAGATCGTCTCGCCGGCATGAGCCGTGAGCTCGCGGACACCTGCGCCGGTGAACGTCGTCTCGTCGTTGAAGTCCGCGTGGACCGGGGCGCTGGTGACGGTCGTCGGGTCCTCGCCCGGTGCGGTGCCGGTGACCGCGACGGTCAGGTCGCTCGTCGCGTCCGGGTGGCCGAGCACGTACGTGTCGCTCGTGGCGCCGGCGATGACGCGCGTCCCGACGACCGGCCCCGACAGGGTCCACTGGTAGGCGAAGGTCGTGCCGGCAGGCCAGCCGTCGGTCACGGCGCGGAGCGTGTGCCAGGTCGTGGCCGTCCCGGTGATCGCGACGGTGCCGGCTGCGGTCGCGGACGGGGCGGCGGCTGCGGTCGGCGTCACGGCCACCGGCGTGACGGCCACCGGCGTGACGGTCGTGGTCGTCGCTGCTGCGCGAGGGACGGTCGGTGCAGCCGGTGCAGCCGGTGCAGCCGGTGCAGCCGGTGTCGTTGTCGGCGCGGGCGTGGCTGCCGGAGTGGGTACACCGTGATCGCGGCCGGTCTCTCCCGGCGCAGCGTCGGCACCCGAGGTCGAGCCGACCGCCGGATCGGTCGGACCGGTCGCTGGCGAGCCGACCCCGGTGGTCGCGCCGACCCCGGTGGTCGCGCCGACCCCGGTGGCCGCGTCGGCGCCCGTGGACATCACGACACTCGTGTCCGGCACCGACTCGTCAGCGGAGGCGCTGCTGACGCTGACGCCGATGCCGAACGCTGAGGACGCCGCGACGATGGCGACGGCGGAGCCGATGGCCGCGATCCGGTGGATCGGCGACAGGCAGGTCTTGTGCATTGGGTTCCCCCCTGGGATGACGTGCGAGCGGGCCGCCCAGTGGCTGGCCCGTGGCCAGAGCGTACGGCGCAGAAGTGTCGCGGAACCGTCCGGGATGGTCACGAAACCGTCACGGAAAAAGTGCTCGGAAACCCGTCATGATCGGGGATTTCCCGACATGGTGCCCTCAGGATCGGGGAGCGCCGGCCGCCCGCTCGAGCGCCGCCCGGAACGCCGACACCGCCGGGGACTCGGCGCTCGCGATGCGCTGCGCCGTGAAGAGCGTCCGGCGTCCCGGTTCCGGCAGCTCGAGCAGTCGGCAACTCGTCGACCGGCCGGCCCAGACCAGGTCCGGCATCAGGGCCACCGCGTTGCCGGACTCGATGAGCCGGATCTGCGCCTGCAGGTCGGCGGTCTCGTACCGGACGTCGGGTTCGAAGCCGGCACGTCGGCAGGTCTGCTCGGCGAAGTGCCGGGAGGCTGCACCACGTGGTTCCATCACCCACGGCAGCGTCGCGGCCTCCTCGAGCGAGGCCACCGGCCAGAGCGCCGTCGCCACCGGCGGCAGCGCCAACCGCACCGGGTCCGTCGTCAGGTCGCGCCGGTCGAGGCCCGGGAACCGCGGTGCCGCGTGCGCCGGGTACTGCTCGGCGATCACCATGTCGAAGTCCCTAGCCCAGGTCTCGTTGAGCGCTGTCTCCGGTTCGCGCTGCACCATCTCGACCCGGACGTCGGGGTGCTCGAGCGCCATCGTGCGGAGCGCGGACGGCATCAGCGCGAGCGCGGCCGACTGGAACACCGCGACCCGGATGCGCCCCTGCACACTCGTCAGCGTCGACTCGACCGAGGCCTGCGCACGCTCCAGGGTGTCGAGCACCTCGCCCGCTGCCGCTACCAGCACCTCGGCCTGCGGCGTGAGTTGCAGGCGTCTCCCGGCACGGCGGAGCAGCTGGACGCCGGCCTCGCGCTCGAGCACGGCGAGCTGCTGCGACACCGCCGACGGGGTGAAGTTCATCGCCTCGGCGACGGCTGCGACCGTGCCCCGGATCGACAGCTCGCGGAGGAGCACCAGGCGACGGACGTCGAGCATGTCGAAAGCGTAGCTGAGCTGAACGGAATGCATCAGGAACGGTTGCTTCCGCTACCGAAAGAGCGCCCGTCACACTGTCCCCATGACCGACGTCCAGCCGCGCTCCGACGCTGCCGCCCCGACCGTCCACGACGACCTCGCCGACGCGTCCGTCGCGCTCGTCCGACAGTGGCTCGCCGAGGCCGAGACGTACCCCGTCGACGGCTCCGCGAAGCAGCTCGCTGGCGTCCTCGCCGACCCGAAGGGCCTCGCCTTCGCCGTCGGCTTCGTGGACGGCGTCGTCCGCCCCGAGGACCTCGCCGTCGCGGCCCGCAAGCTCCGCGCCATCGCGCCGGACGCACCCGGGTTCCTGCCCGCCGCGCTCCGCGGACTGGTGCGCCTCGGTGGCGGACTGGCACCGAGCCTCCCGACCGTCGTCGTGCCGATCGCCCGACGGGTGCTGCGGAACATGGTCGGCCACCTCATCGTCGACGCGACGGACGCGAAGCTCGGCCCCGCGATCGCGGGGATCAAGCAGGACGGCGTCCGCCTCAACGTGAACCTGCTCGGCGAAGCCGTGCTCGGCGAACGCGAAGCCGCACGGCGTCTCGCCGGCACCCACGCGCTCCTCAGCCGTGACGACGTCGACTACGTCTCGATCAAGGTCTCCTCGACGGTCCATCCGCACTCGCCATGGGCGTTCGACCACGCCGTCGACGACATCGTCGAGCAGCTCCGCCCGCTGTTCGAGCGCGCCGCAGCGGCATCGCCGAGGAAGTTCATCAACCTCGACATGGAGGAGTACAAGGACCTCGACCTCACCATCGCGGTCTTCACGAAGCTCCTCGACGAGCCGCAGTTCGCCGACCTCGAAGCGGGGATCGTGCTGCAGGCCTACCTGCCCGACGCGCTCGCCGCCATGGAGCACCTGCAGGAGTGGTCCGCCGCCCGTCGTGCCCGAGGGGGAGCCGACATCAAGGTCCGCCTGGTCAAGGGCGCGAACCTGCCGATGGAGCAGGTCGAGGCGTCGGTGCACGGGTGGCCGCTCGCGACCTGGCACACCAAGCAGGACTCGGACACGAACTACAAGCGCGTGCTCGACTGGGCGCTGACGCCGGAGCGCATCGCGAACGTCCGGGTCGGCGTCGCCGGGCACAACCTGTTCGACGTCGCGCACGCCTGGCTGCTGGCCGGGCAGCGCGGAGTCCGGGACGGCATCGAGTTCGAGATGCTCCTCGGCATGGCGCAGGGGCAGGCCGCCGCGGTGAAGAAGACCGTCGGTTCGCTGCTGCTCTACACGCCGGTCGTGCACCCGGGGGAGTTCGACGTCGCGATCGCCTACTTGATCCGCCGTCTCGAAGAGGGCGCGTCGCAGGACAACTTCATGTCCGCGGTGTTCTCGCTCGCGTCCTCCCCGACGCTCTTCGCCCGCGAGGAAGCCCGCTTCCGCGACTCGCTGGCACCGCTCGCCCTGCCCGGCGGACTCGACGCCCCGGCACCGCACCGCGTCGCGGACCGGTACGCCGCCGTCGACCGCCCGGCGCCCGGCCACTTCGAGAACACGCCGGACAGTGACCCGTCCGTCGGATCGGTCCGCGAGTGGGGCGCCGGCATCACCGCCCGCATCGCCTCGTCGACGCTCGGGGTCTCGGCCGTCCGGGAGGCCCGGATCACCTCCGCCTCGACCCTCGAGTCCGCCCTGCGGCGCGTCCGTGCCGCGGGCACGACCTGGGGTTCGTGGTCGGGTGCCGCCCGCGGCGCGGTCTTGCACGCCGTCGGCGACGCCTTGGAGGCGAACCGCGCCGCCCTCATCGAGGTGATGGCGTCGGAGACCGGCAAGACCATCGACCAGGCCGACCCGGAGGTGTCCGAGGCGATCGACTTCGCGCACTTCTACGGCGAACTCGCGGCCTCCCTCGACACCGTCGACGGCGCCTCCTTCACCCCGGTGGCCCTGACGCTGGTCACCCCGCCGTGGAACTTCCCCGTGGCGATCCCGGCCGGGTCGACGCTGGCCGCGTTGGCAGCCGGGTCCGCCGTCGTGCTGAAGCCCGCGCCGCCGGCCGCGCGCAGCGGTGCCGTCCTGGCGTCGGTCATCGAGACCGCCCTCGACGCGCACGGTGCACCGGCCGACGTCCTGGCGTTCCTCGACGTCGAGGAGTCCGAGCTCGGCAAGGACCTCATCGCGTCGCCGCTCGTCGACCGCGTGATCCTGACCGGCGCGTACGAGACGGCCGAGCTGTTCCGGTCCTTCCGTCCCGACCTGCCGCTGCTCGCCGAGACGTCCGGCAAGAACGCCGTCATCGTGACCCCGTCGGCGGACCTCGACCTCGCCGTGAAGGACGTCGTCGCCTCGGCCTTCGGCCACGCGGGGCAGAAGTGCTCGGCCGCGTCGCTCGTCGTCATGGTCGGCTCGGTCGCGAAGTCCAAGCGCTTCCGCAACCAGCTCCTCGACGCCGTGTCCTCGCTGACCATCGGCTACCCGACCGACCCGACGACCCAGATGGGGCCGATCATCGAACCGGCATCGGGCAAGCTGCTCGACGGCCTGACGACGCTCGGTGCGGGGGAGTCCTGGGCGGTCGAGCCGAAGCAGCTCGACGAGACCGGGAAGCTCTGGAGCCCCGGTGTCCGGCAGGGCGTCCGGCGGGGCTCGGACTACCACCGCACCGAGTACTTCGGCCCGATCCTCGGCGTCATGACCGCCGAGACCCTGGACGAAGCCATCGACATCGTCAACGAGGTCGACTACGGCCTGACCTCGGGTCTGCACTCCCTGGACCCGGGCGAGATCGGCACGTGGCTCCGTCGCATCCAGGCGGGCAACCTCTACGTGAACCGCAGCATCACCGGCGCGATCGTCCGCCGCCAGCCGTTCGGTGGGTGGAAGAAGTCCGCGGTCGGCGCGGGCACGAAGGCCGGTGGCGTGAACTACCTGGTCGGCCTCGGCTCGTGGGAGCCCGCCGTCGCCCGCGCTGGCTCGACGCCGTCGTCGGACGTGTCGGCCTTCGTCCGGGCGACGGGTGTGGCGTCCGAGTCCGTCGACCGTGCGATCGCGTCCGACGAACTCGCGTGGACCTCGGAATTCGGGACCGCAGCCGACGTGTCCGCACTCTCCGCCGAGCGCAACGTCTTCCGGTACCTGCCGTTCCCGGGCGTCCACGTCCGCCTGGCCTCGCCTGCCGAGGGTGAGTCGGACGTCGACGGCCTCGTACGGGTCGTCGCCGCGGCGCTCCGTGCGGGCACCTCCGTCCAGGTCTCCACGGCCGCCGCGCTCCCGGAAGCGGTGGCCACCGCGCTCCGCGGGCTCCCGCTCGTCGAGTCCGTGCGGCAGACCGAGTCGGACGAGACGTTCGCCGCCCGGATCGCTGCCGGCCCGTCCACGCGTGTCCGACTCATCGCCGGGGACGCCGCTGCGCTCGCCGTCGGAACGAACGGCGGACCGGACCTCGCCGTGTACGCCGAGCCGGTGACCGAGGCCGGACGCATCGAGATGCTGCCGTTCCTCCGCGAGCAGGCGGTGTCCATCACGGCGCATCGGTTCGGCACGCCGAACCACCTGTCCGACGACCTCATCTGACGACTGCTGTCGCCGACGGCAGCGCGGGTAGCCGATCGACGCCGGCCTCGGAGCGCTCCGGGGTCGGTGTCGCTACAACGGGTGCATGTGTGAGTCAGCGCAGTGCCCGGTGTGCGGGAAGTCCACCTGGACCGGGTGTGGCGAGCACGTGCGTGACGTCCTCCGGGGCGTCCGCCGTCGTGACCGCTGCACCGGACACGGATTGCCGCGGTACCTCCTCGAGGAGAACGGCTTCCGGTAGCGGGCGGTCAGCTGTCCGGTCGCTCCGCCCGTTCACCGGGTGGGACGCAGGATGTACTCGAACGTCGTGCGCGCCCGCTCGGGGTCCGGCGTCTCGCCGGAGATCAGGTCCGCGTAGGTGAACGACTCCGAGACACGCACGAGCAGCCGTCCGAGTTCCTCGGGGGAGAGCGGTGCCGGGTCGAACGCGCCGGCGTGCTGCTCCGTGGCGATCAGGGAGGCGACGACCGCCACGAACCGCCGCTGGACGTCACTGTCCGTCGTCGTGAGCAGGCGCAGTGCACGAGCGGGCTCCCGGGTCAGGAACGCCCGGAAGTACGGCGCCCGGATCAGGTCCGCCGTGAACCGGTCGAGGACGTCGACGATCCGCGCTGCTCCCGACGCGGCTGCGGCACGGCCGGCGGCGTCGAGCGTGGGGACGGCGAGCGACCAGAGGATCTCCGAGAGCAGTTGGTCGCGGTTCCCGACCCAGCGGAACAGCGAGGTGCGGTCGACCCCGAGCGACGACGCGAGCGCCCCCATGTCGATACGGGCGCCGTCGATGAAGCTGTGGCGCGCGGCACGGAACGCACGCTGGGAGTCGGGGTGGGCCTCCAGTCGGGCGGCGAGGGCACTCGGGACGAGAGCCGAGCCGAGCGCGCCGAGTGCCTGCCTGCTCACGGTTCCCCCCCGAGTCGTCGTACCCGTCTTGCAACGTTTTCGAGAATGATGCATCGTTGGGGTCATGTCAACGACGGCTGCGCAGACGCCCCTGCTGGAATCCGACTTCTACCGGTTCCAGGAGCAGCTGACCGACCAGGAACGCGCCTCCCTCGGGAAGCTCCGCGAGTACCTCGAGCGTGACGTCGCACCCATCGCCGACGAGTACTGGGCCCGCGCCGAGTTCCCGAAGCAGGTCATCGCACCGCTCGCCGAGCTCGGCATGTACGGCCCCGGGGTCCCGTTGGTCCGCCAGTTCGAGAACTCCGCCGTCTACCGCGGCTGGGCGGCACTCGAACTCGGCCGTGTCGACGCCGGCGTCGCGACCTTCATCGGGGTGCAGTCCGGCCTGGCCATGAACTCCATCGCGGTTGCGGGCAGCGACGAGCAGCAGCGCGAATGGCTGCCCCGGATGGCCTCCGGCGAGATCGTCGGCGCCTTCGGCCTGACCGAGCCGCTGTCCGGCAGTGACTCCGCCCGCGGTCTGCGGACCACCGCCCGTCGCGAGGGCGACACCTGGGTGCTCAACGGCGCGAAGCGGTGGATCGGCAACGCCACGTTCGCCGACGTCGTCGTGATCTGGGCGAAGGACGTCGCCGACGGTCAGGTGAAGGGCTTCCTCGTGACCTCGGACACCCCGGGCTTCACCGCGACGAAGATCGAGGACAAGATCGCCCTCCGCTCGGTGCAGAACGCCGACATCACACTCGAGGACGTCCGCGTCCCCGAAGCCCGCCGACTGCAGCACGCCGACTCGTTCCGGTCGACCGCGACGGTGCTCCGCCTGACCCGCACCGAGGTGGCGTGGCAGGCCGTCGGCATCTCGGTCGGTGCGTACGAGGCGGCACTGCGCTACGCCCGCGAGCGTGTGCAGTTCGGCAAGCCGATCGCCTCGCACCAGCTCATCCAGGACCTGCTCGTGAAGTCCCTCGCCAACATCACCGCGTCGATCGCCCTCTGCACGCAGGCGTCGGCCCTGCAGGACCAGGGACTGGGTGGGGACGAGCACTCCGCGATGGCGAAGGCCTTCGCCACCGCCCGGATGCGCGAGACGGTCGGCTGGTGCCGTGAGGTGCAGGGCGGCAACGGCATCGTCCTCGACAAGGGTGTGGCCCGGTTCTTCGCGGACGCCGAGGCGATCTACTCGTACGAGGGCACGCGTGAGGTCAACACGCTCATCGTCGGTCGCGCCGTGACGGGTCAGGCCGCGTTCGTCTGACCCGTCACCGCTTCACGCCCAGAACGACGCGACCCGCTCCGCGACCTGGTCCGCCTGGGCCCGCCCGGCCTCCGCCGAGGGCCGCTGCGTCGACAGTGCCAACGAGTTGGTCCCGAAGGCCCGCTGCGACGCTTCGTCGGCGACCAGGACCTCCACCTGCGACCCGGCGTCGCGGAGGGCTGCGACGGACCGGTCGAGCCACGGCCCGAGCGGCGACGGCCCCTCCGGGCTGCACGCGATCACCAGGACCCGCTCGTACCCGGCGGCCACGTCGGCGTTCGTCGCCGACCGCACCCCACCGTCGACGTACGGGTGCCCGTCGATGCGCACGGGTGACCAGACGATCGGCACCGAGCAGCTCGCCGCGACCGCACGCTCCAGCGGCACGCCGTCCTCGGCGCGGAACACCCGGAAGGACCCGTCCACCGCGTCGACCGTCGTCACCGCGTAGGGCTTCTCCGGCCACTCGGCATCGGGCAGCGTCTGCCGGAAGGTGGCCACGCGCTCGTCGTCGCTCTGGCCGGTGGTGACCTCCTGGGCCGCAGCACCGACCCGCGCACGGGCGTCCTGCTCGGACGTGGCGCCCTGCATCGCGGCGGCGAACCGCTGCTCGACCGCGGTCACGTCCACGGCCGCCGGCTCCTCGTACGTCGTCGGCAGGGGGCTCGACTGCTGCTCGTAGGCCGTCTGCACCGCGCCGGCGCGGAGGAACGTCCCCACGACACTCCCCGCACTCGTCCCGACCACCAGGTCCGCGGCGCCGAGGTCGACCCCGGCGTCCTCGAGTGCGGACAGGACGCCGAGCTCCCAGGCGATGCCGGCGACCCCACCGCCTCCGAGGATGATGGCGCGTGTTCCGGGCGTGGGCGTGGGCTGTGCAACATCGGTCATGCCTCCTGCATACCAAGTCCGGCGATGAACGCGCACCACGTCCGCTCGGCGGACCCGACCACGACCCGGACGGGAGGCACGGATCACCCCCGCCCCGCGCCTCCCGTCCGTCGGTGGTCGGCCCTACCGTGCTCGTGTGGGACAGGGGAACGGACGGCGCGGGCGCGCCGGTGACGTGGTGCTGCCGATCGTGGCGGCGGCGTTGCCGACGGCGGTGTTCCAGGTGCCCAACCTCGTCGGCGTCCCGGTCGAGCGCGTGTGGCTCGTCGTGTCGGCGCTGGCGGTGTTCGTCGCCGTCGTCGTCTGGCAGGTGCTCCGGGCGCGTCGCGGCGCGCGTGCACGGGCCTCGGCGGAGGACACAGGTGCTGCGGCGCTCGCGGCGTACGAGGTGGCGGTGCAGTACGGGTTCGGGCAGATCGCGACCCGGCTGACCCGGTTCGCGACGCACGACCCGGTGACCCGGCGCATCGAACTCGGCGGGTTCGCCGACCGGGCCGCGGCCGCACTGGCGTTCTACCTGCTGCCGCACGTGCCCGACGTCCGGGCGAACGTGTACCTGCTGTCGACGGCGCTCGACGCCCTCGAACCGATCGGGCACGGCGGAGCGGGTGACACCGCGGGCACCTTCCGCGCCGGCACCCCGTACGGCGACCGGAACCTGGAGTGGGTCCTGCAGGGTGGTCCGCCCCGGGTCGTCCCGGACCGGGAGTCCGACGTCGACGCCGAGGACGACGACCCCGAGTTCGCACCCCGCTGGCGGTCCTACGTGGCGGTCGTCGTCCGGTCCGAGGACTACTCGTTCGGCATGCTCACGGTCGACAGTCCCGCGCCGGGTGCGTTCACCGACCTCGACGTGCGGAACGTCGCCGTCATCGCCGAGTACGTGGCGACGGCCTGTGTGCTGGCCTTCCCGCCGGTGCCCGAGGCGGGTGTCGAGCCGCTGTCGGGCACTCGACGTACCCTGACGCCATGACGACGTTCAGTCCGTCCGGCGCGGCCCGGTTCGGCCGCGCGCGGGTGGCGCCCCCGCGGTCCGCCGGCAGCGACGACCAGGACTACGACGACCCGCGCGTCGTCGCGGCGAACCTGCAGCGGGCGACGGCCGCGGCGCGGGCGCAGCTGGCGCGGGCGACCGGTAGGCGCCGGCGGGACTGACCTCCCCAGCACCACGGCGCGGACCGAACGGGCACAACGGAAGCCGATCCGAACCGCGGACGTCCGTGGTTCGAACCGGTCGCCGTTGTGCGGCGCCGAAGCGCACCAGGTGCCGCAGTGCGACCGCGCAGCGGTGTGGCACAGCGTGCCGGCGCCGGCGCTACTCCGCCTGGACGTCGATGAGCACCTTGCCCACCGCGTCGCCCTGCACGGCGTCGTGCGCCGCAGCGGTCTCCTCGAGCGGGAAACGCAGCAGCGGCAGACCCGCTTCCTCGCCGACCGGCAGGACGCCGTCGCGGAGGGCTGCGGTGACGTCCTCGGCAGCGGCCGCGAGGGCCACGTCGCCGATCGTGTAGAGCAGCAGGAACTGGTACCGGGCGTTGATGCCCATGTTCGGCCGCACCGGGATGGATGCTGCGTCCCCACCGTTGTCGGCGTACATCGAGACGACGCCGTGGTTCGCCAGGACGGCCGCGTCGAGGTCGGCGTTCGCGGGGATCGACACCTCGACGACGATGTGCACGCCGTCCGGGGCGATCGCGCGGATCTGGTCGGCGGCGTCGGCGTCGCGGTAGTTCACGGTGTGCTGCGCCCCGGCCGAGGTGGCGAGGGCGGCCTTGTCGTCGGAGCTGGTCGTCGCGATCACGGTCGCGCCGGCCCACCGCGCCAACTGGATGGCGGCGTGCCCGACGGCACCCGCGCCTCCGGCGACGAGGACGGTGCGACCGGACAGGGCGCCGGGGGAGAGGCGGGTGGGACCCTCCTCGTGCACGGTCAGGGCGCGGTGGGCGGTCATCGCCGGGACGCCGAGCGAGGCGCCGACGTCGAAGGAGACGCCCTCGGGCAGTGGTGCGACGCGGGTGGCGGGCACGACGGTGTACTCCTGCGCGGTGCCGGTCGGGCGGGAGGCCGCGGCCATGAACAGCCAGACGCGGTCGCCGACCGACAGTCCCTCGACCCCGGCGCCCAGGGCGTCGACGATGCCCGCGCCGTCCTGGTTCGGGGTGATCTCGGGGAACGGCAGGCCGTCGCCGTAGGTGCCGCCCTGCCGCGCCTTCCAGTCGGTGGGATTCACCCCGGAGACGACCACGCGGACGCGGACCTCACCGTCGCCCGGCTCGGGGACCGGTCGGTCGGCGAGGGAGAGGACGGAGGACGTGCCGGGCTGGGAGTAGACGATCGATCGCATGCCTCCACGCAACCACCGGCGGGCCGACGCGATTCCAGGAGCGACGGGCTCAGGCCCGCGCGTCGTACCCCGAGCGCGCTTCGGTGACGCCGTCCATGTGGTCGATCGCCCACTGTTCGAGCGGCACGAGCACCGTGCGGAGGGAACGCCCGGTGTCGGTGAGTTCGTACTCCACGTGCGGCGGGATCTCGGGGAACACCGTCCGGGTCACGAGGCCGTCCCGTTCGAGGGCGCGGAGGGTCTGCGTGAGCATCTTCTGCGAGACGCCCTGCACACGGGTGGCGATGGCGGAGTACCGACGGGGTCCGTCGGCCAGGGCGCCGATCGTCAGGACGCTCCAGCGGTCCCCGATCCGGTCCAGCAGCTGTCGGGAGGGGCAGTCCGCCGCGTAGGGGCTGTACTCGAGCGCACTCATGGTGACCTTCCGTGGGGCACGGTGCACGACGCGCCCGGGCAGGGCACGCACCGTGAGGTGCCTGCTTACCGAAAGAGAGTAACACCCGTACAGTGAGTGGCACGGCGCGTCACCGCGTCGGCACCACCACCACGAAGGAGCTCGTATGTCCACCATCGTCGTCTTCGGAGGCACCGGCTACGCCGGCTCCGCCATCGTCCGTGAAGCCCTCTCCCGCGGCCACGAGGTCGTCGCCGTCGCGCGCGACACCTCCAAGCTCGATGCCGCCGAGCACCTCACTCTCGCGCAGGGTGACGCGTTCGACGCCGCCTTCGTGTCCGACGTGACGAAGGGCGCGGACGTCCTCATCGTCTCCCTGCACGCGGTCCAGTCCGACGGCAGTGAGCTCAAGGACCAGTTCCAGCACTTCGTCGACGCAGCCGCCGCCGCGGGTGCACGGCTCGGCATCGTCGGCGGTGCCGGATCGATGCTCGTCGCCGAGGGCGGCCCCGCCCTGTACGACACCCCGGACTTCCCGGACGCGTTCAAGGCCGAGGCGAAGAGCCACGGCCAGATCCTCGAGGCCCTACGCGCCGGCGACACCTCGGTCGACTGGTTCTACGTCAGCCCCGCCGCGGCCTTCGGCGGCTACAACCCCGGCGAGCGTCGGGGCACGTACCGCACGTCGGACGACGTGCTCCTCACCGACGCCGAGGGCAACTCGGACATCTCGGGCGCCGACTACGCGATCGCGGTCGTCGACGAGATCGAGCAGCCGAAGCACCACCAGGCGCGGTTCGGCGTCGCCTACTGAGCCGACCGGCTCTGCGGGCCCTGCGGGCTCTGCGGAACACCGGTGTTCGTCGGTCACGCCGCGCGGAAGCGCGATGCGACGGACGGACACCGGTGTCCGGCGTCGAGGACCCGACGGACGGGAGGCGCGTCAGCGGTTGCCGACGATGGCCGGCAGCGGCAGGTGGTGGCGCATGCGCACCTCGAGGTGCAGCCCGCCGCGCCGCGCCAGGACGAGTGCGATGACGGCCGCCGCCGTGGCCGGGACACCGCCGGCGACCATCATCCCGACGTGTGCGCCGAAGTGGTCGACGACCTGGCCCATCAGTGGACCGCCGATGGCCTGGCCGCCGAGCAGCACGAGGACGTAGAGCGACATCACGCGCCCGCGGATCGCGACGTTCGAGGACAGCTGGACCAGCGAGTTCGACGCCGTCTGGAAGAGCAGCTGCGACAGGCCGACGACGACGAGCAGCACGGTGAACGGCGCGATGGTCGGCGTCGACCCGGCGACGACGAGCAGCACCCCGGTCCAGAACACCCCGCCGACGATCGTGCGGAGCCGCACCACGGCGCGCCGGGTGGAGAGGACGGCGCCGGTCAGCGCACCGACCGCGACGGCGGAGTTGAACAGGCCGTAGCCGCCGGCGCCGACGTCGTAGACCTTCGACGCGAAGGCGGAGAGCAGCACCGGCATCGTCAGCGCGAACACCGAGAAGAAGGCCACCAGGATCACCGGCACGATGATCGTCGGCTTCGCGGCGGCGTAGCGGAGGCCCTCGACGAGCTGCCCCTTCGACCGCGGAGCCGACGGGGTGCGGTGCAGTTCGGACACGCGGAGGAACCCGAGCGTCACGACCACCGCGACGCACGCCACCGCGTTGATGCCGAACGACCACCCGGCTCCCACGGCGACGAGCAGGATCCCGGACAGCGCCGGGCCGATCATGCCGCCGAGCTGGAACACCGACGAGTTGACGCTGATGGCGTTCCGCAGGTGCTGGTGTCCGACGATCTCGGTGACGAACACCTGGCGCGCCGGGTTGTCGATGACCGTGACCATGCCGACCAGGAACGCGATCACCCAGATGTGCCACGCCTGCACCACCCCGGCCAGGGTCAGGACCGCGAGCAGCAGGGACAGCACCGCGAACGCGCCCTGCGTGATCATCATCAGCGCGCGCTTCGAGTAGCGGTCGACGAACACCCCGCCGAGGAGCCCGAACAGCAGCATCGGCGCGAACTGGCACGCGACCGTGATGCCCACCTGCGCGACCGACCCGGTGAGCTGCAGCACGAGCCAGTCCTGGGCGATGCGCTGCATCCACCCGGCGGTCATCGCGACGAGGTTGGTGGCGGTGAACAGCCGGAAGTTCGGCACGGACAGGGCGATGAAGGACCGGCGCCACGGTGGGCGGACGGTGCTGATCGGGAGCGGCTCGGTGGGCGGGTGGATGGTCGTCGATGACGATCGCACGGTGCGGGGGACTCCGGCTGTCGAGGGTGGGAACGGTACCCACACGAAACTAATCGATGGTGGTCCATTCGATCCTCCTATGATCGGCATCACTCCATAGCAAAGTCGAATGAGGAGCCTCCCGTGCTCGATCCTGTCCTGCTCCAGACCTTCCTGGCCGTCGCCGAGACCGGCAGCTTCACGCAGGCCGGCGTGCAGCTCGGCGTCAGCCAGCCGACGGTCTCCCAGCACGTCCGCCGACTGGAGTCCACCGTGGCGCGGACGCTCGTCGCCCGGGACACCCGCGGCGTCCGCCTGACCGACAACGGTGACGCGATGGCCGGGTTCGCCCGAACGATCCTCGCGGCGCACGCCACCGCCGACGCCTACTTCTCCGGCGTCGCCGCCCGTGGCCGCCTCCGTTTCGGTGCGGCCGACGACCTGGCGATCACGCAGCTGCCGCGCATCCTCCGCGACTTCCGGAAGCTGCACCCCCAGGTGGACCTCGAGCTGACGGTGAACCAGTCAGCACCGCTGCTCCGCCGGGTGCACGCCGGCCAACTCGACCTCGTGTTCATCAAGCGGACCGCGGGGGAGTCCGCCGAGGGCACCCGCGTCGCCTCGGACCAGATGGTCTGGATGGCACAGGACGGCATCGCGCTCGAAGCCGACGACCCGGTCCCGCTGATCGCCTACCAGGCGCCGAGCATCAGCCGGCAGATGGCTATCGACGCGCTCGAGGCGGCGGGCCGCACCTGGCGGATCACCTGCAACACCCGTGACGTGAACGGGGTGCTGGCAGCCGTCCGTGCCGGGATCGGCGTCGCGGTGTTCCCGCACTCGTTGATCCCCGCCGACCTGGTGAAGGTGTCGCAGCGGCTGTCGTTGCCCGACCTGCCGGCGGTCGACTACGTCCTCATCGCCAACCCGACCGTCCAGCGCGAGCCGATCGAGGCCCTCACCAACGCGATCCTCTCGCGCGGGGTCGTCCGCGCCGTCTGACGAATCGGAGGGGTTGCGTACTCATATGCAGGATGCCAGTATCTCCGTACATCGATCGAGGAGGAATCTTGGCTCCACGCAACGTCCGGACGACCGCCGGTGTCATCGCGCTGTCGGCGCTGCTTGCAGCGTTGACCAATCCGCTTCCAGCAACCGCCGATGGCGTGGTGAGCAACGAGACCGAAGCCATGACGATCGTTGACTTCGACCCGCAGATCGCCGAGCAGAACGGGTACCGGATCGAGAGGAGCGCTGCTGGTGCCCTGATCTCCGTCCCCGTGAGCGCCGAAGCCATCGCGGAGCAGCGTCGAACAGGCGCGGGACGGAACACCGTGTCCGGCAACTGCGGGACCGCGACGCTGACCATCACGAAGAACAAGGCGCGACAGGGCATCAACATCCAGACGAGCTACGTGGTGAAGGGAACCAGCCTCGGACATCACTGGGGTGTGACCGGAGCGACCGGTGTCGGGAAGGTGTACACAGAGCCCTTCTCGGGCCTCACGACGGGCTCACATTGGAGTGCGACGCACTTCAAGAGCGTCTACGGGTGGAGTTCGGGATTCGGTCAGATCGATGTCGGGTCGTTCGCGACGCTGTCCAACGGAGCGATCTGCCACGCGGGACGAGCAACCAGCAACTGGGGATGACCTCGAGACGGAGACTGACGCGAAGCCGGAGAAAGGAGGCGACTCGTGCAAGCGGATGATCTCGGGGACTCGTCGATCTGGCCACCGGAGATGCTCCTCACTGAGGAGCGGCGGGAGCACACGTTGTGCATGCTCCTCTTCCTCGCGTCTGCATTGGGAAGCGCAGTGGGAGTCGAGCGCGGGAGCTGGCTCGCGGCCTGGTCCTCGTCGATCGCTGCACTCGCGACGCGCCCCGACACATGGGCGGAGGACTTCGAACTCCTGCGGCAGACGAGTTCGTGGCGCCAGCAACTCGCAGAGCACCTGGGGAGCGCCGTCCTCGACGAGGACGTCCACGACGCGTACGACGCGTGGCTCGAGGCTGCGTCGCCGGACGATGCTGACGTCAGCTACGACGACCGGGTGCTCGGCGACCTCGTCGCCGCTTGGGCCGTCGGCTTGCGCAACCTGGTCGTCGTGCCGACGTCGGAGACGATGGCCGTGCGGCTCTCGGCGTCGACGCTCCTGCTGTCGATGCCGGTGCGGACCGATGTCGAGCGCTTCCGGTCCGCGCTCCGGACGTTCACGATGCCAACGCCCACAGCCTGACCGACCGAGGGCGAACGGCCGAGGTCAGGGCGCGATCGCCGGGACGGTACCGGTGCCGGTGATGTCGGGCAGCGGAGCGCCGAGCGCCGAGGCCACCGCCCACAGGAGCACGAGGGTGCCGACCGTGCCGAGCACCGCGCCCAGCAGGGCGACCGGCCGCTGCCATGTGGTCAGCGGGTTCCGCATCGTCACGACGGACACCAGGACCGCGAGCAGGCCGAGGACCACACCGACGGCGTGCACGGTCGCCGGAGCGGTGAACCACCACGCCGCGAGCCCGATCGTCCCGAGGCCGGCCACGGCGCCGAGGACGGCACCCGGGGTCGGTCCGAGTGACCGTCCGGCACGTGCCATGGACGGCTGGGCGACGGACGGGAGGCTCGCCGCACCCTCCGTCGTGGCGGTCGCGACGGTCCCGGCCTCGGCGGGCGCGGGGAGCGGGACGGCGGTCGAACGACGCTTCGGCGGCTCCTCGACGGTCCGGCGGGAGCGGAAGGGACGGCGGCCGGGGGTGCCGCGCCCACGAGCGTTCCGGTGTTCCCGGGCCGGAGTCGGCTCGACGGGCGGAGCGGTGTCGTCGGCAGCGGTGTCGGCAGCGCTACTGACCGAGGCCTGGGCGTTGGTCGGGGTGACGGACGGCAGGACCGGGGCGAGCGGCGGGACGGCCGGCGCACCGACGACCGGAGACGGGCCGCCGAGGACGGTGGCCGTCGTCGGGGCCGGAGCGCCGATGAGGGCGTCGAACGTCGGGGGAGCCGTCACGGCGGGCGGGACGACCCGGGCCTGCTGTCGAGCGAAGCGTGCGGGGGTGCGGTACCCGATCGGGCCGACGGGCTCGGGCTCGCCGCCCTCGACGACGACGTGCTCGAGGCCGGGCACCGAGAACCGCGGCTGACCCGCTGCGGGCACGACGGGGATCGCCGGCACCGGCGGCGTGGTCGGCACAGGCGCTGACCATGCAGTGGTGTCGGCGTGCGGGCCGGGCGTCCCGGGCGTGGTGCGGCCGGCCTCAGCGGACGGCGAGAGCGCCTCGGGGACCGCGAGCGAGCCGGCCTGCGGCGTGTACCAGTTGGCGGGCTCACCGGGCGGGTCGGCGACGACGGGGCCGAGCGGCGGGCGCTGGACCTCCGGGGCGACGGGGGGAGCACCGGTGGGCCGGCTCCCGACGGCGTGGGCTCCGACGACGGGAGGCACGGGCAACGCCATCCCCGCGGCCGCAGCGGCGTCGCGGCGTCCGGGCGACGCGTGCTGGCCGGCATCGTGGCGGCCGACGGCGGAGCTGCCCGCGGCGGCGGTGGTGACGGTCACACCACTGCCGGCGGCGCCGACCGCGGACGCACCGACGACGCGTGCGCCGGAGAGCGGAGCGAAGGGGATCGTGTCGACGTTCGGGGACGTCGGGGCCGGCGGCAACAGCTCCTGCGCCGGCGGGTAGTCGGGGGCGACCGCGTTCGGGTCCAGGACCGGCGGGGCGGAGGTGCGGTGCGCCTCCAGGCCGACGGCGGGGACCGCGCCGACGGCGGGGACTGTGCCCGCAGCGGGGATCGTGGCGACGGTGGGGACTGCGCCAGCGCTCGCCCCGGTCAGCGCGGCTTCCGCAGGACGGGCGTCCTCCGGCGGAGCGGTGACCCATGCGGGTACCGCCCGGCGGGGTCGCTCGGACTCGGGCATGCGATGAGACGCCACGGCCGCTGTTCCTCTCCCTGGATTGATCCATCGTCAGTTCTACTCGGGAGGAACAGCGGCCGAGAGCCCCAGTCAGAGGGGGTCGAGCGCGCGGTGCGTCGACGTCACATGTCGCGGTAGCGCTTCGCGCTCGCGAGTGCCTCGCGGAGCTCGTCGGCGTTCAGGCGCGGGCCGTAGCCGGGGGTGTCCCGCTGGATGCGCCATCCCTCGGCGAGCGGGCCGGCGTCGACGGTGTCGAAGCCGAACTCGTCGATCAGGTCGGCGACGGTGTGCTTGGCGGCGTCGTCGTCACCAGCGATGACGAGGGCGCGACGGTCCGGGGTGCCGGCCGGGGTGGCGTGCTCGGTGAGGTGGTCCGCGCCGATGTGGTTGAAGGCCTTGACGACGTGCGCACCGACCAGGTGGTCCTGCAGCATCTCGGCCGTGGTGGTGGTCTCCTCGTCGAGGGCCGCGATCTGGCCGTCGCGCTGCGGGTAGTAGTTGTCCGTGTCGATGACGACCTTGCCGACGAGCGGCTCGACGGGGATCGTCTCGATCGCGCCGAGCGGCACGGTGACGACGACGATCTCGCCCCGGGTGGCGGCGTCCTCGCGGGTGCCGGCGGTGGCGTGCTCACCGAGCTCGCTGACGAGGTCGGTGAGGGTCTCCGGCCCGCGCGAGTTCGCGATCACGACCTGGTGGCCGTGCTGCACGGCCAGGCGTGCGAGCTGGGATCCGATGTTGCCTGCTCCGATGATTCCGATGGTGGTCATGCTCCGTGCAACACGGTGACCCGGTGGTCATTCCGTCGGTGTGCTCCGCTGCGCGTGTCTGGCGTTCCTCGGCGTGCGGCGACACCGGACCCTGAGCGGCGGTGCAGGATGGCGGCATGACACACGAGTTCCGGAACGAGGCCGACCGAGACCGGTACGCCATGTACGTCGACGGGACCCTGGTGAGCGTGCTCGACTACCGCGTCAACGGTGACGCGATCGCCTTCCCGCACACGTACACGGTGCCCGCGCACCGCGGTCACGGGTACGCGGGCGAGCTCGTGGAGCACGCCGTGTCCGACGTCGAGACGACGTCGACGAAGCGCATCGTCCCGATGTGCTGGTTCGTCAGCCAGTGGTTCGACGAGCACCCCGACAAGAACGACCTCCTCAGCCGCGGCGTCGCGGACTGACCCCACCGAGAGACCCGCCATGCCCCGCATCGTCCCCTTCCTCTGGTTCGACGACCAGGCCCAGCACGCCACCGAGTACTACACGGAGCTGTTCCCCGACTCACGCATCGACGGGATCGGGCGCGCGCCGGACGGGTCCGTGCTCGTGATCGAGTTCACCCTGATGGGGCAGCCGTACCGGGCCATGAACGGCGGCCCCGGGCATCCGTTCACCGACGCGCTCTCGCTGCAGGTCGACGTGGACACGCAGGAGGAGCTCGACCGCATCTGGGACGCCCTGATCGCCGAAGGCGGGCACCCGGTCGCGTGCGGCTGGTTGGTCGACCGCTGGGGCCTGTCGTGGCAGGTCACCCCGTCGATGATGGGCGAGCTGATGGCAGCCGGCGGCGACCACGCGGCTGCCGGCCGCGTGTACGAGGCGATGCGGGGCATGGTCAAGCTCGACATCGCCGCACTCCGGGCCGCAGGCGCTCTGGCTTGAGCCCTGATCATCGGCAGCCGGTCACATGTCCCCTCTTCGGTGGACACCCGGTTGTCGTTGGTCGACACTGTCGGCGGAGGGACCCGCGTCAGTGATGCGGGGACCGACGCGCAGCACCGCGCCCTGACCAGGGGCGACCGACCTCCGGCCCACGCCGGACGACAGACTGGAACACCATGGCCGACCCGAGGGGCCCCGGGATCCGCGAAGCGGACATCGGACGGGCGTACACCGAGCTCTCCCGCATCACCCGCCGCGCGAGCGTCCGTGCGCGCGGCACCGACGACGTGCTCAGCATCGTCGACCAGTCGCTCGTCGACTTCGTCGTGCAGCACCCGGGGTGCATGGCGATCGACATCGCCCGCTACCTGCGCCTGAACCGGTCGACGATCTCCCGGCAGCTGTCGGGTCTGCTCGTCGCGGGCCTGGTCCGCACGGTCGACGGTGGTTCCGGCAACGCCAAGCCGCTCGAGGCGACCGACGCCGGCCGCCTCGCGCTCGCCCGGTCCGTGCAGCTGCACCGGGACGCCCTGGTCGAACGCCTGGCCGACTGGTCCGACGACGACGTGGCCCTGCTCGCCGGCATGCTCGAACGACTCGGTGCCGCGGACGAGGTCGCTCTGCCGATGCCGGCCCGCGCACCCGACGAGTGAGGGCGACGCCGTGAGCACCTCGCTCGTCCTGCTGTCGGACACCCACCTGCCCAAGCGGGCGAAGGACCTGCCGCCCGAGCTCTGGGCGGACATCGACGCCGCCGACCTGGTCGTGCACGCCGGTGACTGGGTGGACCTGGCGACCGTCGACCTGCTCGAGGCCCGATCCCGCGAGCTGCTGGCGGTCCGTGGCAACAACGACCTCGGCTTCGAGGAGCGCCTGCCCCTGGTCGCCGCCCGTCGCGTCGAGTCACTGCGCTTCGCGGTCGTGCACGAGACCGGGGCGGCGACCGGTCGCGAGCGTCGAGCCGAGACGGACCACCCGGACGTCGACGTGCTGGTGTTCGGGCACTCGCACATCCCGTGGGACTCCACCGCGCCGAACGGGATGCGCCTGCTCAACCCCGGCTCGCCGACGGACCGCCGCCGGCAGCCCGACCACACCTGGATGCGCTGCAAGGTCGACGGATCGGAGATCCGGGTCACCCTGGTCCGCCGCGCCCCCGGCGCGGACGGCATCCGACTGGTCGCCTCGCCGGAAGCGTCCTGACCCAGCCGTTCGACCACTCGACCGGGAGGCCCGCCCCACCTCCGTCAGACCGGCTCGCCCGGCTGCTCCGCGTGGCCGGGCTGTTCGGGTTGGCCCAGCTGTTCCGGCATCCGGAAGAAGGCGAGCTCCTGCGCCACCGACTGCCGGAAGGCGCGCGCCATCCGCCCGCGCAGCGCGGGGTCGGCCCGCCGGGCGAGCTCCTCGACGAGCTCCGTGGCGCGCGCGCTCGACGCTGCGAACCCGGGGTCCCCGTAGGCCGTGATCCAGTCCGCGAACGGGTGCCCGACCGGCGCCGTGCCGAGCCGTTCCCCGACCCACGCGTAGACCCGGAAACACGGGAGCACCGCCGCAGCGAGCACCGAGACGTCCCGTGCCGCGTCGGCGAGGTGCGCGAGGTACCCGGCGCACACGGGGTGCACGGGGTCGTCGGCGTGCGACCCGGCGAGCCGACGGTGGTGCAGGTCGCGGGCCTCCGCGGCACAGCCCTCGCTGGCGGTCGTCCAGAACGCGGCGGCGTCCCCGGTCGACCCGGCGGCGACCGCGGCGAGGTGCTGCTCGTACGCCCGGAGGTAGTGCACGTCCTGCGCCAGGTAGCCGGCGAAGACCTCGGGGTCGAGGGTGCCGTCGGCCAGGCCCCGGAGGAACCGGCAGTCCAGCGTCTCGTCGAGCACCTCGGCCGCATCGGTCCACCAGGCCTCGGTCAGCCGCGGTGTCGGGAGTGCCGAGCGCACGAGGGCGTTGTGGTCGATCGGTCCGTGGCCCTGCCCGACCCGCAGGGCATCGGCGCCCCGGAGGGCCGCGGTCAACCAGGTCTTCGCCGCCCCGACCGCCAGCTCCCAGTCGCCGTGCCGGGCGACGAGCGTGGCGACCGCGCTCGACAGCGAGCACCCGGTGCCGTGGGTGTTCGTCGTCGCGACCCGAGGCCCGCGGAAGACCCGGACGCTGCCGTCGGGGGAGACCAGTGCGTCGTCCGAGGACGGACCGTCGTCGTGACCGCCCTTCGCGAGCACCCGGACGTCCCACCGTCGGGCGACGGCGCGAGCGGCCTCGATCCCCTCGGTCGTCCGGGCGTCGGCGAGCTGGGCGAGGACCCGCAGCTCGTCCCGGTTCGGGGTCACCAGGTCGGCCAGGGCGAACAGCTCGGTCATGGCCGACTCGGCGTCCGCGTCGAGCAGGCGGTCGCCGCTCGTCGCCACCATCACCGGATCGACGACCACCCACGCCGGTCGGTGCTCGCGGAGCCAGTCGACGACGACCCGCACCACCTCGGCCGTGCCGAACATGCCGGTCTTCACCGCGTCGACGGTGACGTCGTCCGACACCGCGTCGAGCTGCTGCCGGAGGAACACGGTGTCGGGGACGTGCACCGACCGGACCCCGAGCGTGTTCTGCGCGACCAGGGCCGTGACGACCGCCATGCCGTACCCGTCCTGGGCAGCGATCGACTTGAGGTCCGCCTGCACCCCGGCGCCGCCCGTCGGATCGGTGCCGGCGATGCTCAGCACCCGCGGCAGCGGGGACGTCGCTCTGCCCGTCTGCCCGCTCACCGCACCGCTCCGTCCCACGCGGCCACGAACGCCGCAGCGGCAGCGCCCGGATCGGGTGCCGCGCAGATCCCCGACACGACGGCGACCCCCGCAGCGCCCGCCTGCCGGAGCGGCCCCACATCGTCGAGCGTCACCCCGCCGATGCCCACGCACGGCACCGTCGTCGTGGCCGCGAGCCGCCCGAACCCGGCGACCCCGAGCGCCGGCGGGTGGTCCGGTTTCGTGCTCGTCGGGTGCACCACACCGACCCCGAGCAGGTCCACCGAACCCGTGGGCATCGTCGCGACCTCGACCAGGTGCCGTGTCGTGTTCGCCGTCAACCCGACGTGGGCGTCCGGACCGAGCAGTGCTCGGGCGGCGCTCGCCGGGACGTCCGACTGGCCGAGGTGCACGCCGGCGACACGGTGCCCGGCGTGCCGTGCGGCCAGGGCGACGTCGAGCCGGTCGTCCACGACCACCAGGGCCCGGTCGCCCACGGCGTCGGCCACCGCGGTGGTCAGCGACAGGAGGTCCCGCGCCGAAGCGGTCTTGTCACGCACCTGCACGATCCGGACTCCCGCGCCCACCGCCGCCCGGACCACGCCGAGCACCCCGTGCCCGTGCCGAGCAGCCAGGGCCGTGTCGGTCACCAGGTAGACACCGAACCCGTCCCTGCCGGGCATCAGGCGGCACCGCCGACGGAGCCACCGGGGACCGCAGCCGACGTGTCGGCGGTGATCCGGGCCTCCCGGACGACGTCCTCCGGCGTCAGTGCGGCGAGCCGGTCGAGGAACAGCGGCTGGAAGGTACCGGGGCCGCCGGCCTCCCGCGCCGCCAGCTCGGCCGCGATCGTGTGCACCGCCGTCGCCGCGACGGCCGCGTCGAGCGGCCGTCCCGGAGTCACCGCGGCGAACGCCGCGACGACCGCGCCGAGGGCGCACCCACCGCCGGTGATCCGGGTGAGGAGCTCCGTCCCGTTCGCCACGCGCACCAGCCCGGTCGGCGCCACCAGCAGGTCGACCGGCCCGGACACCGCCACGGCCCCGACCGTCTCCTCCCGCACGGCGGTCACCGCAGCGTCGCGGGCGTCCTCCGTCCCGACGATGCTGTCGACCCCGCGACCGCCGGCCGAGGCGCCGAGGACCGCGAGCACCTCCGACGCGTTCCCCCGGAGGACCGTCGGCCGGAATGCGAGGAGGTCCCGCGCCAGGGCCGTCCGGACCGGCAACGACCCGACCGCCACCGGGTCGAGGACCCACGGCGTCCCCGCGACCACCGCGGCGGCCGCGGCCTCGAGCGACGCGGCGTACGGCTCGGCGTGCGGGGTGCCGGTGTTGACGAGCAGCCCGTCCGCGACGCCGGCGAACGGCCCCGCCTCGGTCGGCACGTCGACCATCGCGGCCGACGCCCCCAGCGCGAGCAGCACGTTCGCGGTGACGTTCTGCACCACCGTGTTCGTGATGCACTGCACCAGCGGCGCCCGCGTGCGGACGGCCTCCAGCAGTTCGGCGGTCAGGTGGGCCCAGTCAGTCGTGGGCGCAGCGTTCTCCATGGACGATCCCTTCGCGAGTACGAGCTCGAGCAGGTTCGACGGGTGTGATCTCAGCCGCTCGGATGCGGCACCCCGTGTCTCGGACGACACCGTACACGCATCCCCGTCGTCGTCCCGGGTCACCCGACGGGCGTTTGTGGAAGGGTGGAGACGTGGACGACGAACGACGGACCGCGACCCCGGCAGGACCGCCGCCCGGACCCCCCTCCGGTCCCCGCGACCCCGGCGACGCCTGGGCCTACGGCGAGGACGGCACGAAGGCCTGGGGCCGCTTCGGCGCCGCCGGCCTGCTCGTCGACGACGGACACGGCCGCGTCCTCCTGCAGCACCGCGTCGAGTGGAGCCACCACGGCGACACCTGGGGCATCCCCGGCGGGGCTCGCCACCAGCACGAGGACCCCGTCACCGCCGCCCTCCGCGAGTCCGCCGAGGAAGCCGGTGTCCCCGACGACGCCGTCGACCTCCGGCACACCGCCGTCCTCGACCTCGGTTTCTGGACGTACACGACCGTCGTGGGGCGCGCCTCCCGACCGTTCGAACCGGTGATGGCCGACCGCGAGAGCCTCGCCCTGGCCTGGGTGCCCGTCGCCGACGTCGAGTCCCTCGACCTGCACCCCGGCTTCGGCCGGTCCTGGGCCGCCCTCCGCGCCACGCTCGACCGCACCCCGCACGTCGTCGTCGACGCCGCCAACGTCGTCGGCAGCGTCCCGGACGGCTGGTGGAAGGACCGCGCGGGCGCCGCCGCCCGACTCGTCGAGCAGGTCCGCGCGCTCGCCGCAGTCGGCGTCCCCGCGTCCACGCTCGACCTGCCGTCGACCGCCTGGTGGCCGCGGTGGACCGTCGTGCTCGAGGGGGAGGCCCGCAGCGCGGCCACGGTCCCTGCTCCGTCCGCCCCGCGGCCCGGTCTGCCGCCGGTGACGATCGAGCGGGCGGCGGCGTCCGGTGACGACGCGGTCGTCGCCGTGGTCGAGTCCGCCGTCACGGCCGACGACGCCCCGGTCGTCGTCGTGACCGCCGACCGTGGGCTGCGCGACCGGGTACAGGCGCTGGGCGCCGCCGTGCGGGGCCCGGGCTGGCTGCGGGAGCTCCTGCCCGACTGAGTCCGGCTTGTCCGGCCTGCGCCTGCCGGTGCCGCTCGTGGCGCGCCGATCGGATGGTCGCCCGGCGACCCGCCCGACAGTGGGCTCCGGCCGCTACAGTGGCGAGCACGTCGACGACGACGCTCAGGAGGTTCCCCCATGGAACGGATCACCAAGGCCGACGACCGGGTGCACCGGCCTGCCGGGCCGTGGACCCCCACCGTGCACCGCTTGCTGACACACCTGCACGAGCAGGGCTTCGTCGCGGCGCCCGCCCCGATCTCGCTCGGCGAGCAACTCGAGACCGTGACGTTCGTGCCGGGCGAGGCGGGCGAGTACCCCTGGACCGCTGACGTCGCGAGCGAGGCCGCCCTCGTCACCACCGCACGCCTGCTCCGGCAGCTCCACGACGCCGCGGCCTCGTTCCCGCGCGACGACATGACCGACGTGTGGTCGCAGGCCGGACGTCTGCCGGTCGAGACGATCGTGCACGGCGACTTCGCCCCGTACAACGTCGTCTACGACGGCATCGCGGCGGTCGGCGTGATCGACTTCGACACCGCGCACCCGGGCCCGCGCGTGTGGGACGTCGCGAGTGCGGTCTACCGGTTCGCCCCGTTCACCAGCAGCGCCGACGAGGGGGCACCGGTGCCCGAGTTCGCCGACCGGCTGACCCGCGCCGCCGAGTTCTGCCGCGCCTACGGCCTGGACACCCGCTCGCGGAGCGTGCTGGTCGAGACGATGACGGGGAGCCTGGTGTCCCTCGTCACGACCATCGAGACCGAGGCCGCCGCCGGCAACCCGAAGTTCGTCAGCGACCTGGCGCACGGCCACGCGGAGCTCTACCGCGCCGACGTCGCCTGGCTCGAGGAGCACGCGGACGCGATCACGGCCGCCCTGGTCTGACGCGGTCGGTCCGAGCCGGGAACGGCGCCACCGCTCAGCGCCCGCCCAGCCCGCTCGCGGCGGACACCGACCCGGCGTCGGGTAGCGTTCCTCCGGCCATGACCGACAGCCCGGCCGACGCCACCCCGTACGAAGTCCTCGGCGTCCCCGTGACCGCCGACGACGAGACCCTGCGCCGCGCCTACCGCCGCGCGGCCCGCGAGAGCCACCCCGACCTGGGCGGCGACCCGCAGCGCTTCCGCCGGGTGCAGATCGCCTGGGAGCGGATCGGCACCCCGGCGGCTCGCCGCGCCTACGACACCGGTTCGGTCCGGTCCGGCTCGTCCTCGCCGTCGTCGGCACCGTCCGGCTCGACGGCCTGGAGGAGCGGATCCGGCCGGGACGACTACGCACCCCCGACAGCGCGTCGCGACTCCCGCCCGCGGGCCCGGTCACACGGGCACCCCGGCGGCCGGTCCCGCGAGGTCTTCCTGGCCGCCGAACGCGAGTGGGTCGGACTCGGCGACCCGATCGAGGACCCCTACGACCCCGCCCTCGTCCGCTCGGCACCGCGGTCCGTCCGGCGGCTGCTCGGTGAGGCGCTGGCGGAAGAGGCGACCGCGGCGATCATCGCCGACATGGGCATCGGCGTCACGGTGTGGCACGACCTGGACGCCGGCACCGAGGGCAAGCTCGACCACGCCGTCCTCACCCCGACCGGGCTCTGGGCCGTCGAGTCGATCGACTGGGGTGGCCCGGTCGCGATCGAGCACGGTGAGGTCGTCGGTGAGACCCTCGAGCCAGGGGAGCGCCCGGTCAAGGAGCTCGTCCGCGCGGCCCGAGCCGTGCAGAAGCAGACCCGCGTGCGCTTCACCGGGCGGCTGCTCGTCGTGCCGGACTCCGCCGTGGACGAGGACGTCGAACTCATCGGCACGCCCCGGAAGCCGACGGCGCTCATCGTCCGACGGGGTGCACTCGTGCAGGTGCTCGCCGGCAACTGGTCGCCGGAGGGCTCGGTCGACGTCTTCGCGATCCGGGACCGCCTGCAGCAGACCGTCCGCTTCGTCTGATCCGTCGGAGCACCTGGTCGCCGGCGCACCTGGTCGTCGGCGCACCTGCCCGGTCGGGCCGGTCAGTACCCGCGGAGCTTCTCGAGGTCGCGGCGCTCCCGCTTGCTCGGCCGCCCGGCGCCTCGTTCGCGGATCGGGACGAAGCCGGCCTCCTCGCGGGGGAGGCGGGGCGGGGTGTTGTCCTCGAGGTGCTTCGCCGCCTCGGCCGCGCTCACCCGCTTGAGGATGATGCTCTTCACGACGACGATCCGGTCGAACCCGGCCTGCCGGACGCGGACCTCGTCGCCGGGTCCGACCGGCTGGGACGGCTTCGCCCGCTCGCCGTTGACCTTCACGTGGCCGGCCTTGCACGCCGTCGTCGCAGCGGACCGGGTCTTGGTGATCCGGACCGCCCAGATCCAGCTGTCCACCCGGGCCTTGTCCATCCGGCCACCCTAGCCGTGGCGGTCGGGCGGAGCCCGGGCCGTACCCTCGAGGCATGTCCGACGCCGACCTCGACCTCGACGGTGCACCGGCCGCCGCTCTGTCGCAGGCCGAGATCGCGCGTGCCCGGGCCCTCGCCGCGCTGGACGCCGCAGCGCTGGGCGACCGGTTGGTCGTCCGCGCGCACGACGGGGACGGTGCCCGTGACGCCCTGGGCGAGCTGACGGGACGCACCACCGAGACGGTGACCGTCGCCACCCGTCGGGGTCCGGTCACGGTCCGACGTGCCGACGTCGTCGCCGCGAAGCCCGTCCCGCCGCCACCACCGCCGCGCCCGCGCCGGACGACCGGGTGATCCGCGCCACCCCGGCGAGCCGCTGAGCGCAGGCCACGGGCGCGCACGTAGCCTCGCAGCATGCTCGTCCCCGACCCACCCGCCGCCGCTGCCGGGCAGACCGAGGACCGCACCGCCCGCGTCCGCTTCGTCCGTCCGACCGGATGGCGCACCGAGGAGTCCGCCGGTGCCGACCTCCGGGTCCGGGGCGACGACGTCGTCCTCACCGTCCGCTCCCGCCCGAGCGACCGGGCGATCGGTGACGAGAACGCTTCGCTGCTCGAACGGCTGCCGGGCTCGGTCGACGGGCTGCTCCTCGTGGGCTGCGACGTCTGGACCACCGCCGGCGCGCCCGCGCGTCTGGTCGAGTACGTCCGCCCCGACGAGGAGGGTGACGTCGCCGGCGCGCACCTGCTCCTGGTCACGGGCCGCCACCGCGTCGACCTGACGGTCGAGCGGCCACTCGCCCGGATGACCGCGACGGACGACTCGGTCTTCGCCGTCCTCGACTCCGTCCGGGTCCTCGACCGGGTCACCGCCAGTGAGTCCCGCACCCTCGAGCCCCTGCCCGTCCTGCTCGCGGGCTCCACCCTCACCGGGCCGTCCCTCGGTGCCGAGGCCGTCTCGACCCTGCAGAACCTCGCCGGGCGCCGCTGGAACCCCGCCCTCCTCCGCACCGACGGCGGCCGCGAACTCGTCGCCGCCGACCTGGTCGGCCGGTTCGGCACGGTCCCGCCCGAGACGGCGACCGTCCTCGCCCCCTGGGCCGACGGGGTGCAGCCGACCACGCTGGACCAGCACGACGACGACGGGCGGGTGACGCGCCTCCAGGCCTGGTCCGGCACCGTCGTCGACACCGGTGCCGACGGCCGGTCCGTGGTCGCGTCCGTCCCACCGGAACGGGTGGTCGGACTGCTGGCCGGGAGGCTCGGCATCCGCCCGACGTGGACCTGGCCGTTCCGCACCCCGGTCCTGCCCGGCGACCTGCTCGACCGACGCCTGGCCGGCGGCGAGTCCACTCCCGACCTGCCGGGTGCCGTCGCATCGGCGGACCCGACCCTGGCCGCGTTCTGGTCGGCCCCGTGGACGGTGTCGGCGCTGCTGCGCCCGGGCCGACCCCGGCCGCTCGTCGTGGTCTCGGCCGAGGGGATCGGCTTCGCCCGCGTGGGCCGGACCGAGGGCGGGACGACGGCGTTCACGGCGGAGGCGTCGGCGAACGTCTACCGGACCCTCGTCCGCGCGCTGCTCGGCTGAGCTGCGGCCCCCGAGCGCTCTGACGCGCTGCACCGCCCCTGACGGCACGACACCCGCGCGGGGAGGCACGGGTGTCGTGCTGCAGGTGCGTCAGGCGGCGGGACCGGCCGTCAGGGTGACGGTCGCGGTCGTCGCGGTGCCGTCGCTCGTCGTGTAGCCGACCGAGACCCGGTCGCCGACGTCGTGCCCGCTGATGAGCTCCGTCAGTTGGTCCGAGCTCGTGACCGCGGTGCCGTCGACACTCGTGATCGTGTCGCCCGCGGCCAGTCCGGCGCTCGCGGCCCCGGAGCCCTCGACGGTGCCGGCGATCGGCACGCCGCTGGTCGTCCCGGTCGCGGTGCTGCTGATCTGCACACCGAGGAACGCCGGCAGGCCGATCGTGATCGTGCCCGAGGAGTCGCCCGCCAGGATCTCGTCCGCGATCGACTTCGCCGTGCTGATCGGGATCGCGAACCCGGTGACGTCGGCGGTCCCGGAGGACGCCGCGGTCGCCATGCCGACGACTTCGCCCTCACTGTCCAGGACCGGCCCGCCGGAGTCGCCCGAGACGACCTGTGCGGCGAGCTGCAGGAGACCGGTCAGGGACTCGGTCCCGGTGCCCGACTCGCTCTGCACCTGGATGTCCTGGTCGGTGGCGGTCACGGTCCCCTCGGCGGCCACCAGGTCACCGGTGCCCTCGGCGTTGCCGACGTCGGTGATCGTGTCACCGGTCGAGGCACCGCCGTCGTCGTCGAGGGTGACGGTCGACAGCCCGGAGGCGTCGCGCAGCTTGAGGACCGCGACGTCGTTCGTCGCGTCGGCGCCCACGACGTCGGCGGTGTACTGCTTGCCCGTCGTCTCGTCGGTGACCCGGATCGACGTGGCGCCCTGGATGACGTGGTTGTTCGTCAGGACGGTGCCGTCGGAGGTCAGGACCATGCCGGTGCCGGCGGCCTGCTGGGACTGGTCGTAGCCGATCACGGTGTCGATCGTCACGACGCCCTTCTTCTGCGCGGCGGTCGCCGGGGTGGCTGCGGACTCGGACGTGCTGCCGGTGCTGCCGGTGCTGCCGGTGCCGCCGGTCCCGTCCGTGCCCGAGCCGTCGGTCCCCTGGCCGGGGACGGTGAAGCCGTTCGTACCGCTGCCGTCACCCGGGGTCGTGCCGTTCCCCGGAGTCGTGGTGGTGCCCTGGGAGGAACTGCCCTGGGTCTGGCTCGACGTCGTCGTGGTGTGCACCGACGACAGCCCGAGCGCGGTGCCACCGGCAGCGCCGACGATCGCGAGCGCCGTGATGCCCGAGCCGATCACCAGTGCCAGCTTCCGGGAGCGCCGGTTCGTGCCGGGTGCCGTGCCGAACGCCCCGGTCCAGCCATGCGGCGCCACCGGGTCCGCTGCGCCGTGCTGCGCGCCACCGTACTGCCCGGCGTACTGCCCGGCGTACTGCCCGCCGTGCTGATGCGTCCCACCCAGCGCCGGGCTGCCGACGAGGTACGGGCCACGGCCGTCGGGGGAGTAGGCGTACGGACCGGAGCCGTCGGGCCCGTACAGGTACGGACCGGAGCCGTCGAAGGCGAAGGCTGGGCGGAGGGCCGACCGGTCCGCGTGCGGCGGCTCCCACGACGCCGGCTGCTCCCACGACGCAGGCTGCTCCTGCTGCGGGGTGTGCTCCGGCTGCTGGACGTGCCCCGGCTCGCGACGCTCGTCGTCCGGGGTGGGGTTCGGGGTCTCGTTCATCGGTGCTCTCCGGTCGGTCCTCGCGGCCCCGTCGGCCGCCGATGGATGTCAGTACAGGCCTCGATCCCATGACGACCCTATGAACCGACCATGGTGGTGCCGAGCAGCTGCTCGACGGTTGCCGACAGCGGCACCGTGGCCCCGCGGACCCGCCCCCGGAGGGCCATCCGTTAGGCTCGCCTCACTTCCCATGCGATCCCGATCCGTCGCGCCGCCCGCGCCCGCTCCCGTGTCCCGGCTGGTGCTCGCCACCGTCCTCGCGGTCGTGGTGCTCGCGGTCGCCTGCGCGCTGAGCGTCGCCGTCGGGTCACGTCCGATCCCGCTCGGTGTCGTCGTCGACACGCTCCTCCACCCGGGGCGACACGACGAGATCGGACTCATCGTGCTCGGCAACCGCGTGCCCCGCACCGTCGTCGGGCTGCTCGCCGGCGCTGCCCTCGGCGTCGCCGGGGCCGTCATGCAGGGGATCACCCGCAACCCGCTCGCCGACCCGAGCATCCTCGGCGTCAACGCCGGCGCCGCGCTCGCGGTCGTCGTCGGCATCGCGGTGTTCGGCATCAGCGGCACCGCCACCTACCTGCCCTTCGCGTTCGCCGGGGCTGCCCTCGCCGCACTGCTCGTGTACGGCATCGCGGCCGTCGCCCGCGGTGGGCTGACCCCGGTCGGGCTCGCCCTGTCCGGAGCCGTCACGGCTGCCGCGCTCTCGTCGGTCACGACCGCGGTGCTCGTCACCAATGCCAGCCTGCTCGACCAGCTCCGCTTCTGGCAGGTCGGGGCCCTCGCCGGCGGGGACCTCGGCACCGCGGGCGTCGTCGTGACGCCGGTCGTCGTCGGGCTCGTCATCGCCGTCGGCCTCGGACGCTCGCTCAACACCCTGGCGCTCGGCGACGAGCTCGCGGCGTCGCTCGGACAGCGCGTCGTGCTCGTCCGGGCCGTCGGCGCCGTCGTCACCGTGCTCCTCGCCGGTTCCGCGGTCGCCGCCGCCGGACCCGTCGCCTTCGTCGGGCTCGCCGTGCCGCACGCCGTCCGCCGACTGTCCGGGCCCGACCACCGCTGGACGATCCTCCTGTCCGCGGTCGTCGCCCCCGCGCTCCTGCTCGTCGCCGACGTCATCGGCCGGGTCGTCGCGTACCCGGGGGAGCTGCAGGTCGGCATCGTCACCGCACTCATCGGCGCCCCGGTCTTCATCGCCCTCGTCCGGTCCCGGGCGGTGCGAGGACTGTGAGCGGCACCGTGGCGGACCGTCGGCGGGGCACGCTCCGCCGGGAGCTCGTCGTCCTCGTCGGCGCCGTGGCCGCGCTCGTCGTCCTGGTCCTGGTCGGACTCGGCGTCGGTGACATCCCGCTCTCGCCCGCGCAGGTCCTCGGCGCCCTCGTCGGGCACGGCGACACGGTCTCGGACTTCGTGCTCGGGCAGCTCCGTGGGCCGCGCGTCCTGGCGGCCGTCCTCGTCGGGGCCAGTCTCGGTGCGGCGGGGGCCATCGTGCAGAGCGTCGTCCGCAACCCGATCGCCAGCCCGGACATCATCGGCATCACCGCCGGGGCCAGCGCCTCCGGCCTCGTGGCGATCGTCCTGTTCGGCGCCTCCGGCGTGCTGCTCTTCGGTGTGGTGCTCGTCGGCGGGGTCGCCGTCGCGGTGCTCATCGCCGCGCTGGCCTGGCGGCGGGGGATCACCGGCAACCGGGTCGTCCTCGTCGGCGTCGGCGTCGGCGCGATGGCCCTCAGCGTGACCGGCTGGTTGCTCACCAGCGGCAGCGTGCAGCAGGCCGGAACTGCGCTCCTGTGGCTCTCCGGCAGCCTCAACGCCGTCGACAGCACCGTCGTCGGCGCGCTCCTGGTCGGCTTCCTCGTGCTCATGGCGCTCGCCCTCCTGCAGTCACCGCGGCTCGCGGTGCTGACGCTCGGGGACGACGTCGCGGCGTCCCTCGGGCTCCGACCGGACCGGGCGAAGGTGCTGCTCCTGCTCACCGCGGTGCTCCTCACCGCCGGTGCCGTCGCCACCGCCGGACCGGTCTCGTTCGTCGCACTGATGGCCGCGCCCATCGCCCGGCGACTCGTCGGCGGCGGCAGGATCGCCCTCGGCCCGGCCGCGGCCGTCGGTGCCGTGGTCACCCTCGGGTCCGACCTCGCGGCGCAGTTCGTGCTGCCGGGCGTGACCCTGCCGGTCGGCGTGGTCACCGGACTCGTCGGAGCGCCCTACCTGCTCTGGTTGCTCGCCCGCGGGCGCTGAAACCCGCCCACCGCCTGGCCGCAGCCGGTCTCAGGTCGTGCAGCGTGCCTCCAGGCCGTGCCCAGCCAGCAGTCGGACTCGCCGCGTCACCCCCGGACGCGGGGTCGCTGCGGGTCCGCGCGCAGGCTTGCGGGATCCCGCACGAGGTGCCCGGAACCCCCCGTCCGAGGGTCCGCACGTCGACAGCCGTCGCCGTACCGTCAGCGACGACCACCGGACTCCCGACAGCGCCCACACCCGACGGCTGCTGGTCCGGTACGAACGAAGGACAGCATGCCCGAACAGCTCGACGGCGCCCCGATGCGCCGCCGCCAGTGGGGTGCCGAGCGGCGGACCCAGCCGCTCGACACGATCCACGCCCGCCCCTCCGACCGGAAGCTCGTCTCCGGCCGGGTCGCCATCATCCTGACGATCGCGTTCTGGCTGGCCTACGTCGTCTACACCGTGATCCGCCAGTTCCTGGACTCCGGCACCGAGAGCTTCCGGTTCACCACCGAGGCGATCTCGTACACCGTCGTCGTCACCTTCCTGACCTTCTCGGCCCTGATGCACCTGGTCGCCCGCCAGGGGGCACTCGAGCGCTTCGCCACCCACGTCCGCGTCCCACGCGCCGAGCTCGACCGGCACTTCGCCGAGGGGCACGAGTCGCCGCTCACCGTCCTCGTCCCGAGCTACGCCGAGGAGCCCGAGGTCGTCGCGACCACGCTGTGGTCCGCCGCACTGCAGGAGTACCCGAACCTCCGCATCGTGCTGCTCGTCGACGACTCGCCGTTCCCGAACGACCCGGAGACCGCCGCGAAGCTCGAACGCACCCGCGCCGTCGCCGACACCATCCAGGCGCAGCTCGCCGCGCCGTCCCGCCGGTTCCAGGAGGCCCTGCTCTCCGCCGAGATCGAGGCCGCGGGCGCCCCGCACGCCTCCGTGGAGGCCGTGCGCACCCTGGTCGCGCACCACCGCTGGGCAGACGCCTGGCTCCGCCGCCACGCCCGCGAGCACGGTGTCGCCGACCACGTCGACCACTTCTTCACCGACCAGGTCCTCGTCGGCCTGGCGGACGAGTTCCGCCTGACGGCCGAGGCGCTCGACGCCGCGATCACCGACGCCGGGGACGCCGAGTCCACCGACGTGACCTCGGCGCGCGCGGTTGAGCTGCAGCGTCGCCTGGCCTGGACCTTCACCGCCGAGCTGACCACCTTCGAGCGGAAGCGCTTCGCGAACCTCTCGGACGAGGCGAACAAGGCGATGAACCTGAACTCGTACATCGGTCTGCTCGGCGGCGCCTACCGCCACGAGGAGACCGCGTCCGGCACCGTCCTGCGCACCGTCACCGACCCGGCCGACGCCGACCTGGTCGTCCCCGCGTCCGACTACGTGCTGACGCTCGACGCCGACTCGGTGCTGCTCCGCGACTACTGCCTCCGCCTGGTCTACTTCCTCGAGCAGCCGGAGAACGAGCGCGTCGCCGTCACCCAGACGCCGTACTCGTCCTTCCGCGGTGCCGCGACCCGCATCGAGCGCCTCGCCGGTGCCACGACCGACATCCAGCACATCCTGCACCAGGGCATGTCGAAGTACGGCGCCACGTTCTGGGTCGGCGCGAACGCGGTCATCCGCACCCGGGCGCTCCGCGACATCGAGGAGACCGAGACCGTCGGCGGCTTCGAGGTGAAGCGGTACGTGCAGGACCGCACGGTCATCGAGGACACCGAGTCGAGCGTCGACCTCGGCATGCACGGCTGGACCCTCGTCAACTACCCGGAGCGGCTGTCCTACAGCGCGACCCCGCCGGACTTCGGCTCGCTGATCGTGCAGCGGCGACGCTGGGCGAACGGCGGCCTGCTCATCCTGCCGAAGTACATCCGCCAGGTGCGCGAGCGCCGGGCCCGAGGTGAGCGCGTGAGCGTCGTCGAGATGGCACTCCGCGTCAACTACATGGCGTCCATCGCGTGGGGCTCGCTCGGCCTGATCTTCCTGCTGGCGTACCCGTACGACTCGCGGTTGCTCAGCCCGATGGTGCTGCTCGCCGCCCTGCCGTACTTCTGGCTCTTCGCGAGCGACCTGCGGTACTGCGGCTACAAGCGCACCGACATCCTGCGCATCTACGGCTTCAACCTCGTCCTGATGCCGGTGAACGTCGCCGGCGTGTTGAAGAGCGTGCAGCAGGCACTCACCGCGAAGAAGATCCCGTTCGCCCGGACGCCGAAGGTCAAGGACCGCACCGCCTCGCCGGCGCTCTACGTCCTGGCCCCGTACGCGATGGTCGCGTTCTCGGTGTTCACGTTCGTGCGGGACTTCGGCGCGCAGAACTGGGGCAACGCGGTGTTCGCCGCGTTCAACGCCCTGCTCGCGATGTACGCGATCGTCGCCTACATCGGCCTGTGGAACTCCGTCGTCGACGTCTTCATCTGGGCGACGAGGTGGATGTTCTACGACCCGTCCGCCCGCGCCGCACGCCGTGCCGCCCGGAAGGACGAGCGCGCCACCGCGAAGGCGGTCCGTCGCGGTCTCGTCCCGGCGGCGGCACCCGCGACCGAGGACTGGCGCTCCGTGCTCTACTTCGGCCAGCGCGGCACCACCATCCCTGAACACCTGGGGACCGACCACCTCGGGACCGGCACCACCGGCACCCGGCACGGCCTCGCCGTGCAGCACGACGAGAAGACGGCGGCCTGACCATGAGCACCACACGACGACTCTCTCCGGTCCGGGTCACCCTGGCCACCGTGGTCGCCCTCGCGGTCGCCGTCGGCGGGTACGCCGGCGTCGACCGGTGGCAGAGCGCCCAGGCATCCGAGACGGTGGAGCCCTGGTTCGCCGCCTACACCGACGTCACCGTCACCCCGACGTTCCCGTTCGAGGACGTCAAGTCCGCGAAGGGCCGCGACGTCATGCTGTCCTTCGTCGTCGCGGACCACGACGAGGCCTGCACGCCGACGTGGGGCGCGGCCTACGGGCTCGAGGAAGCAGGGGACCAGCTCGACCTGGACCGCCGCATCGCCCGACTGGAGCAGCAGAAGGGCGCCGTCGGGGTGTCCTTCGGTGGCCTGGCGAACGACGAACTCGCCTCGACCTGCACCGACCCGAAGAAGCTCGTGTCGGCGTACCAGCGCGTGGTCAAGCGCTACGACGTCTCCACGGTCGACTTCGACATCGAGAGCGACGACCTCACCAAGGCGGACGCCAGCAAGCGTCGCGCCGAGGCCGTCGCCGCCCTGCAGGAGCAGCGTCGCGGCGCCGGGCACCCGCTCGCCGTGTGGCTCACCCTGCCCGCCGCGCCGGGCGGCCTGACCGCCGACGGCACGAAGGCGGTGTCGCAGTTCCTGCGAGCCGGGGTCGACCTGGCCGGCGTCAACGCCATGACGATGGACTACGGCACCAGCAAGGGCTCGAGTCAGAGCATGTACTCCGCCTCGGTCGAGACCCTGCAGCAGGTGCACCGCCAGCTCGGCATCCTGTACACCCGCGCCGGCACCCCGCTCGGCGACGGCACGCTCTGGCACAAGATCGGCGCGACGCCGATGATCGGCCAGAACGACGTGCAGGACGAGGTCTTCACGATGTCCGACGCCGCGAAGCTCAACACCTGGGCGCGCCAGACCGGGCTCGGTCGGATGTCGATGTGGTCCCTCAACCGTGACACCACCTGCGGCTCGAACTACGTGAACCTGTCCACCGTGTCGAACTCGTGCTCGGGGGTCGACCAGGACGGCAAGCTGTTCGCGGACGTGCTCGGCAAGGGCTTCGGCGGCGGCATCGTCGCGGCTTCGGGCGACGTCACCAAGGCCGAGCCGTCCTCGACCACGCAGCCGTCGGACGACCCGTCGACCAGCCCCTACCCGGTGTGGGACAAGGAGTCGGCCTACCTCGAGGGCACGAAGACCGTCTGGCACCACAACGTCTACGAGGCCAAGTGGTGGACCTCCGGTGACCTGCCCGACGACGCCGTGCTCAGCTCGTACGAGACGCCGTGGCAGCTCGTCGGCCCGGTGCTGCCGGGTGAGAAGCCGGTCGCGCCCGTGAGCCTGCCGACCGGGACGTACCCGGCGTGGTCGGGCACCACGACCTACGACACCGGCGACCGGGTCCTGTTCGACGGCACGCCGTACCAGGCGAAGTGGTGGAACACCGGCGACAGCCCGGAGGCCTCGACCAGCGACCCCGACGGCTCGCCCTGGACGCGCCTCAAGGACTCCGAGGTCCAGGAGATCCTGCACGACGTGGGGTCCGGGAAGGCCGCCCCGGCGGGGTCCGCCGGTTGACGGACGGGAGGCTCCCCACCCGCCGGTGGGGAGCCTCCCGTGTCCCCTGGGGACGGGGCTCTCGCTGACGCGCTCGTTTCCGATACGCTGGGCGACCAAGAGGAGGAGGTCCACGATGCCAGATCCAGTGGTCCCGCAGCCGGGACGTCCGGAACAGCGGCTGGTCGACACCACGCTGACCTTCAGCATGGAGAACGCCGCGGCGCTCACGCCCGAGGCCGGAGTCACAGCGGAAGAACGCGACGCGATCTCGGCGCTGCCGTCGGGTTCGGCGTTGCTCGTCGTCCGTCGCGGCCCGAACGTCGGTGCGCGGTTCCTCCTCGACTCCGACGTCACGACGGCCGGCCGACACCCCGACGCGAGCATCTTCCTCGACGACGTGACGGTGTCGCGCAAGCACGCCGACTTCGTCCGTCGCGGGACGTCGTTCAGCGTGAAGGACCTCGGTTCCCTGAACGGGACGTACTTCGACGGTGTCCGCATCGACGAAGCACTGCTCGTCGACGGCTCCGAAGTCCAGGTCGGCAAGTTCCGGCTGACGTTCTACGCCTCCCGGGTCGACCTGGCGCGCCTGGCGAACGCGTAGTGGCACCCCGCTCCGCTGCGGCGCGGGCGGTGTCCCCGGCGCCGGACCTGCTCACGATCGGGCAGGTCCTCGCCCGCCTGAAGCCGGAGTTCCCCGACCTGTCGAGCTCCAAGCTGCGCTTCCTCGAGGAGCGCGAGCTCGTCACACCGGTGCGCACCCAGAGCGGCTACCGGAAGTTCTCGTCGGCCGACGTCGACCGGCTGCGCATCGTGCTCGGGCTGCAGCGTGACCACTACCTGCCGCTCAAGGTCATCAAGGACTACCTGGCCGACCTCGACGCCGGACGCGAACCGACCCTCCCGGGCGGTGGCGACGCGCCGCGGCCGTCGATGCTCGGGCGCGAGCGCCGGTACTCCCGCGACGAACTGCAGCGTGCTGCCGGGGCGTCGCCGATGCTCGTGGGCGACGCGGTGTCCGCCTCGCTCATCCCGGCGTCCGACACCTACGGCGAGGACTCGGTCGGTGTGCTGAAGGCCCTCGTCGAGCTGCAGCGCTCCGGCATCGAGCCCCGGCACCTCCGCACCTTCCGCAGCACCGCCGAGCGCGAGGTCGGCCTCATCGAGTCCGCGCTCATGCCGGTGTCCCGTCGCGGTGACGCCACGTCCCGCGCGAAGGCGCTCGAACTCGCCCGGGAGATCGCCGGACACCTCGAGGTCATCCGCTCGTCACTCATCCGTGCGGCCATCGGTCGGCTCGACTCGTGAGCGGCCCGGGCGGGTCGGACCCTCGACGGCGGCCGGTGCCGGGGCATATCCTCGACACGCCGGACGCGCCGGTGCGGATGTCCCGCTTCCACGCCGCCCGACTCGCTACCGTGGACCTCGGAACAACTCTCAACCCGCTGTTGAAGCTTCGGGTGGGAGCTCGATCGTCGTGGAAGGCAAGCTGATGAGTGGGAACGATGTCCCCGGTACCCCGTCTGACATGACGCGGTACGACCTCGGGCTGCTCTTCACCGACGGCCTGCCCGAGCACGACGAGCAGAACGGCTACCGCGGCACCGTCGCCGCGAAGGCAGCCGGTATCAGCTACCGACAGCTCGACTACTGGGCCCGCACCGAACTCGTGCAGCCCACGATCCGCGGTGCTGCGGGCTCCGGGTCGCAGCGGCTCTACGGCTTCCGCGACATCCTCGTCCTCAAGCTCGTCAAGCGCCTGCTCGACACCGGGATCTCCCTGCAGCAGATCCGCACCGCCGTCAACCAGCTCCGTGAAGCCGGCGTGAGTGACCTGGCGCAGACGACCCTGATGTCCGACGGCGCCTCGGTGTACCTGTGCACCTCGGACGACGAGGTCATCGACCTGGTCTCCCGCGGACAGGGTGTCTTCGGCATCGCCGTCGGCAAGGTCCTGCGCGAGGTCGAGTCCTCCCTGGTGGAGCTCGACGCCACCCCCGCGGAGGACCCGAGCGACGAGCTCGCCGCCCGCCGCGCCACCCGCGCGTCCTGACCGTCCCGGCTGTCGTGTCGTGACCATCCCGGTTCCGACGCCCGCCTGACTGCCGCGCCCCGCCCCTCCCGTCCCGCGTGTGCTCGGCGAGGTCGCGTGTTCTGCCGCCTCCACGGCTGCGGGCCGACAGTTCGTGCGACGTCGGCAGCGGTCACGCGGCGTGTTGCGCGACCTCGGGAGGCGCGGAGGACCGCGTTGGTTCCGTCCGGTCGGCAGGTGATCGCGGCCGACACCGGCCACCACCCCAGGACGTGGCATCGCCGGGGCCCCCCCGGGAACGACGAAGGGCCGCCCGCGGGCGACCCTCCGAGCGACGGAGGAACGTCAGGCGATGGCGCCCGCGCCGTCCGCGTACGGCCCGATCTTGCCCGTGCGCATGATCCGCTCGAGCAGCTGGTCGAAGTTCCGTGCCATCTCCTGCGCGGACTCGCCCGGCCAGACGTGCAGGGGCTTGGCCGCACCCTGCGCCTGCTGGAGCGACGTGCGCTCCGGCAGCTGCGGCGAGAGCACGAGCGGCCCGAACATGTCGCGGAGCTCCTTGATGCGGAACTGGTGCTCGAGCGACTGCACCCGAGCGCGGTTCACGATGATGCCGAGGGGCTGGAGGCGCGGCGAGAGACCCCGACGGATCTCCTCGATCGCGCGGAGGGCACGGTCGGCGGCGGCGACGGAGAACAGTCCGGGCTCGGTGACGACGGAGACCCGGTCGGAGGCGGCCCACGCGGTGCGGGTCAGCGCGTTCAAGGACGGGGCACAGTCGATGAGGACGAGGTCGTAGTCGGCCTCGACGTTCGCCAGCGCCTCCTCCAGCTTCCAGATGTCGCGGATCGACGGGTGCGGCCCGTCGAAGTTGATGGCCGAGGGCGAGCCGACCATGACGTCGATCTTGCCCTGGGAACCCTTCGTCCAGCCGGACGGCGCGATGGCCTGGCGGACGATCTTCTCCTTCGGGTTCTCGAGGACGTCGGCCACGTTGAGGTGACCGGTCAGGTTGATGTCGAGGCCCGTGGAGACGTCCGACTGGGGGTCGAGGTCCACCACGAGGGTGCGCAGACCCTTGGCGAACGCCGCTGACGTCAGGCCGAGCGTCACCGTCGTCTTGCCGACACCGCCCTTGAGGGAGCTCACGCTGAGTACATGCACGATGAGCAACGTTACCGCCAGTAAGGTTGTGAGACCTCAACCCGGGCTGAAAGGGACCTCGTGTTCACCAAGATCCTGGTCGCGAACCGTGGCGAGATCGCCATCCGGGCCTTCCGTGCAGCGTACGAACTCGGTGCCCGGACCGTGGCGGTCTACCCGTACGAAGACCGCAACTCCCTGCACCGGTTGAAGGCCGACGAGGCCTACCTGATCGGCGAACGCGGCCACCCGGTCCGCGCGTACCTGGACGTCTCGGAGATCATCCGGGTGGCCCGCGAGTCGGGGGCGGACGCGATCTACCCCGGCTACGGGTTCCTGTCCGAGAACCCGGAGCTCGCCGCCGCGGCCGCTGCGGCCGGCATCACCTTCATCGGCCCGGGCGAGCACGTGCTCGAGATGGCCGGCAACAAGGTGACCGCGAAGGAGCACGCCATCGCCGCGGGCGTCCCGGTGCTCGCGAGCACCCCGGCCAGTCGCGACGTCGACGAACTCGTCGCGGGTGCGGAAGCGATCGGGTTCCCGGTGTTCGCGAAGGCCGTCGCCGGTGGTGGTGGTCGTGGCATGCGCCGCGTCGAGACACCCGCCGAGCTCCGGCCGGCGCTCGAAGAGGCCATGCGCGAAGCCGACAGTGCGTTCGGTGACCCGACGATGTTCCTCGAGATGGCGGTGCTGCGGCCGCGCCACATCGAGGTCCAGATCCTGGCCGACGCCTCCGGCACCGACGCCGGCACGATCCACCTGTTCGAGCGGGACTGCTCGGTGCAGCGCCGGAACCAGAAGGTCGTCGAGATCGCCCCGGCGCCGAACCTCGACCCCGCCGTCGCCGCGGCACTGCACCGGGACGCCGTGGCCTTCGCCCGGTCGATCGGGTACGTCAACGCCGGCACGGTCGAGTTCCTGCTCGACACCGTGGGCGAGCGGGCCGGCCAGCACGTCTTCATCGAGATGAACCCGCGCATCCAGGTCGAGCACACCGTGACGGAAGAGGTCACCGACGTCGACCTCGTCCAGTCGCAGATGCGCATCGCCGCGGGGGAGACCCTCGCCGACCTCGGGCTGTCGCAGGACACGGTGTCGGTGCACGGCGCGGCGCTGCAGACCCGCATCACGACCGAGGACCCGACGCAGGGCTTCCGGCCCGACACCGGCCGCATCACCACCTACCGCAGCCCGGGCGGTGCCGGCGTCCGCCTGGACGGCGGCACGGTGGCCACGGGTGCGCAGATCAGCCCGCACTTCGACTCGATGCTCGCGAAGATGACGTGCCGCGGTCGTGACTTCCCGGCGGCGGTCGCGCGCGCGCGTCGCGCCCTCGCCGAGTTCCGGATCCGCGGCGTCAGCACGAACATCCCGTTCCTGCAGGCCGTCCTGGAGGACCCGGACTTCGCCCGCGGTGACGTCTCCACGGCGTTCATCGGCGAGCGTCCGCAGCTCTTCGACGGCCACGTGTCGAAGGACCGCGGCACGAAGGTGCTCAACTGGCTCGCGGACGTCACGGTGAACAAGCCGAACGGCTCGCCCGCCGCGCACGTGGTCGACCCGGCACTGAAGCTGCCGACCGCCGACCTCACCGCGCCGCTCCCCGAGGGGCAGCGCGACCTGCTGCTCCGCGTCGGACCGGCCGAGTGGGCACGGTCGCTCCGCGCACAGACCGCCCTGGCCGTCACCGAGACCACGATGCGGGACGCGCACCAGTCGCTCCTCGCCACCCGGGTCCGCACGAAGGACCTCGTCGCGGTCGCCCCGTACGTCGCCCGGCTCACCCCGCAGCTGCTCAGCGTCGAGGCCTGGGGCGGAGCGACCTACGACGTCGCCCTCCGGTTCCTCGGCGAGGACCCGTGGGAACGCCTGACGTCACTGCGGCAGGCGATGCCGAACATCCCGATCCAGATGCTGCTGCGTGGCCGCAACACGGTCGGCTACACGCCGTACCCGACCGAGGTGACGGACGCGTTCGTGGCCGAGGCCGCCGCCACCGGCGTCGACGTGTTCCGGGTCTTCGACGCGCTGAACGACGTCAGTCAGCTGCGTCCCGCCCTGGAGGCCGTGCTCGCCACCGGCACGGCCGTCGCGGAAGCGGCGCTCTGCTACACCGGCGACCTCCTCGACCCGGCCGAGGACCTCTACACGCTCGACTACTACCTGCGGCTCGCCGAGCAGATGGTCGACGCCGGTGCGCACGTCATCGGGATCAAGGACATGGCGGGTCTCCTCCGCGCAGGGGCGGCCGAGAAGCTCGTCGCCGCGCTGCGGGAACGGTTCGACCAGCCGGTGCACGTACACACCCACGACACCGCGGGCGGGCAGCTCGCGACGCTCCTCGCGGCCTCCCGTGCCGGCGCGGATGCGGTCGACGTCGCTGCGGCGCCGATGGCGGGCACGACCAGCCAGCCGAGCATGTCCGCCCTGGTGGCGGCGCTCGCGCACACCGAGCGGGACACCGGCATCGACCTCGGTGCCGTCGGCGACCTCGAGCCCTACTGGGAAGCGGTCCGCCGCGTCTACGCACCGTTCGAGTCCGGGCTCGCCGGGCCGACCGGCCGCGTCTACAAGCACGAGATCCCCGGCGGGCAGCTGTCGAACCTCCGCCAGCAGGCCATCGCGCTCGGGCTCGGCGACCGGTTCGAGCAGGTCGAGGACTGGTACGCCGAGGCGAACCGGATCCTCGGACGCCCGCCCAAGGTCACCCCGTCGTCGAAGGTCGTCGGCGACCTCGCCCTGCAGCTCGCCGCGGTCGACGCTGACCCGGCGGACTTCGAGCAGCACCCCGAGAAGTACGACGTGCCGGACTCGGTGATCGGGTTCATGGCGGGGGAGCTCGGCGACCTGCCCGGTGGCTGGCCGGAGCCGTTCCGGTCGAAGGTCCTGGCCGGCCGCGACGTCCGGATCGCCGTGACGCCGGTGCCGGAGCACGAGCGTGCCGCGCTCGACACCCCGGGGACCGCGCGGCAGCAGGCCCTGAACCGTCTGCTGTTCGAGCAGCCGACCCGGCAGTTCCAGCAGGTCCGCGACGAGTTCGGCGACCTGTCGGTCGTGCCCACCGTGGACTACCTCTACGGCCTGCGGGCGGGCGAGGAGCACGTCGTGCCGCTCGGCAGGGGCGTGAACCTGCTCGTCGGGCTCGAGGCGATCGGCGAGGTCGACGCGCGGGGCATCCGGACCGTCATGGCGACCATGAACGGCCAGTTGCGGCCGGTGGCCGTGCGCGACCGGTCGGTCGTCGTCGAGACCAAGGCCGCCGAGAAGGCGGACCGGTCCGACCCGAAGCACGTCGCCGCCCCGTTCTCCGGGGTCGTGACGCTCAAGGTCGCCGTCGGTGACGTCGTCGAGGCCGGTCAGGCCGTGGCGAGCATCGAGGCGATGAAGATGGAAGCGGCCATCACGGCACCCGTCGCGGGGACCGTCGGCCGTCTCGCGATCCCGGTGACCCAGCAGGTGGACGCCGGCGACCTCCTGGTGGTGCTGCAGTAACGTGACCGTCCGTCCCATCCGCCTGTTCGGCGACCCTGTCCTCCGTTCGCCCGCCGACCCGGTCCGCATCGGGTCCGACGGCGTCCGCGAGCTCGTGCAGGACCTCATCGACACCGTCCAGGAGCCCGGCCGCGCCGGCGTCGCCGCGCCGCAGATCGGCGTCGGGCTCCGGGCCTTCTCGTACAACGTCGACGGGGAGGTCGGGTACGTCCTCAACCCCGAGGTCGTCGAGACGTCCGGCGAGCCCGAGCTGATGGACGAGGGCTGCCTGTCCGTGCCCGGCCTGGCCTACCCGACGAAGCGCTTCCCGTACGCCAGGGTCCGCGGGGTGGACGTCGACGGCGAGCCGGTGGAGCTCGAGGGGACCGGACTGATGGCCGAGGCCCTGCAGCACGAGTGCGACCACCTGGACGGCACCGTCTACGTGATGACCCTCGACCCGGAGACCCGCCGGCAGGCGCTCCGGGACATCCGCGCACAGGACTGGTTCCACTAGGACGCACCACGTCCGGCGGCTGCCCGGACCGCACGACTGCGCGCCGTGGACCGTCCGCCTTCCGCTGCGGCGGACGGCGTCGTAGGCTCCGGTCGACGACCTCGTGCGCTCCCGACGTGCCGACCCCGAACCGGGGGTCGGAACGGCCGTGTCGTCTGTCCACCGGTTCGCCCGGTCACCGGGCCCCGGACGACCAGGCAGGGGACGACAGATGCACGACGACACCTCCATCCAGCCGCTGGCGCCACGCGCACCGGGGCAGCGACGAGCCGCGGCCGTCGCCACGGCGATCGCGGTCGCGGTCGGTCTGACCCTCGGCGCGGTGGTCGGTGCGCCGGTGCGGGCGAGCGCGGCGACCACGGAGTCCGAGGCGGCCGACTACGCCAGCGACGCGTTCGGCGATGCCTGGGACTTCACCAGCGCAGCGGACTTCAACACCGACTTCTCCGGCACCCCCGCGACGGTGTCCGGCGGTGCACTCAAGGTGGGATTGACGCCGGGGGACCAGCTGTTCCTGGTGCACTCGATCTCGGGCAGCCTGGCGACCGGCCGGGACGGCGCTCGTCAGCCGGTCGACCCGGCACGGTACTCGCGGCTGACCTTCTCGATGGACCAGCCGCTGACCAAGCGCATCGGCGCGGTGTACTGGTTCACCTGCCGCGAGCAGACCGCGGCGTGCGGCGGCGGCTTCACCTTCCCGGTCGTGCAGGGCCCGCACGTCTACACGTTCGACCTCGCGAAGCAGTCGACCCTGCTCGCGAAGGTGCCGTGGCGGTCGGGCAAGAAGGTGGTCTTCCGCCTCGACCCGGTGGTCCTCCCGGGGAACGCCGGTGACACCGGCAAGCAGGCGAGCATCGACTGGGTGCGGCTGCACGCGGCACCGGACGCCTCTCACCCCCACGCCGGCATGCCCGCGGGGACCTACCCCGGTTACACTGTGACCCCGCGACCCCAGCTCGTCGTGGACACCCCGAACCCCACGCAGGGGCAGGACTACGCGACGGCCACCACCGGTCGCCCCTGGAACTTCACCTCGGCGACGGCGACCTCGCACGTCAAGTACTCGAACACCACCGTGCTGTCCCGCGACAGCCGGGGCATCACCGCCCGGAACACCGGCCCGCACCAGAACGACCCGCAGGTCCACCTGCCGGTCTCGCGGATGGCGGGGAGCACCTACCACTACCTGCAGTGGGACATGCGGTACGATGGACCGTTCGACCTGTCCGGTTCGGCCGGCGGCGGCAAGATGGCCCGGGCGATCTGGAACGTCGCGGGGACGGGCACACCGCAGATCGGCAACGACCTCCTGACCTACTCGAACGGCAACGCCAGCGAGACGAGTGTCGACCTGACGGCACAGAACCCGCTGGACGAGGACGCCCTCACCCCGAAGGCCGGATGGGCCGGACAGACGATCACCGGCCTCCGCTTCGACCCGAACGAGGACCCGGGCAAGGCCGTCTGGCACCTGAAGTCCGTGCACCTGCGCGCGGACCCTGCGGCGACCGGGTCCACCACGGTGACCTTCCACGACAACGCCTGGGTGGCGGGCAGCACCGCGGACGTCACGGTGCGCACCGGCAGCGGGGCGTGGCAGCGCATCGCCACCGGTGTCGCCGTGACGAAGGGGGCGAACTCGGTGCCGTTCCGACTCGGCTCGATGCCCGCGGGCAAGTACGCCGTGCAGGTCACGCTGCGGCACCCGGACGGCAGTTCGGACAACGAGACCGCCGGTGCGCCGGTCGTCATGAAGGCCGGTCCGGTGGCCGCGGTGGACCGCTCGCACGACCCGGTCGGCCGCCTCGACTCCGCGACCGCCGGCAGCGGTGGCGTCACCGTCACGGGCTGGGCGTACGACCCGGACACGCGGAACCCGCTCGCGGTCGCGCTCTACGACGGGAAGACCGGGACGAAGAGCCTCGGACGGGTGTCCACGTCGCTCGCCCGTCCGGACGTCGTCCGGGCGCATCCCGCCGCTCCGGCCGCGTCCGGGTACTCCACGACGGTCCGGCTCTCGGCGGGCACACACGACGTCTGCGCCTACGGGATCAACGTCGGCGCCGGGTCGACGAACCCGCTGCTCGGGTGTCGGTCGGTCACCGTCCGCTGACCCCGTCGCGTCCTCCGGTCGTCGCACCGGGGGACGCCCTCGGGGGACGGAACGTGACACCCGGACGCGGGATTGTCGCACTGTCCTGATCGCGAGGTACGGTGTTCCGCAGCCGGTCACCCGCCGGCGGTTCCCACTCTCCCAGGACGAGCACGATGGCACTCCAGAACGACGAGCTCAGCTCGCACCGCACCCGCACCAACCGCCGCCCCGAGCAGGTCTCGACGAGCACCGCATCGACCGCGGTCCTCGACCCGATCGACGCCCCCGAGGCCCCGCAGGCCTGATCGGTCCGACCGCGACGTCGGTCCGACCGTGACGTCGGTCCGTCAGCCACCGGCCGCACCGGCCACGCACTGGAGGCCCGCCACCCGTCCGACGGACGGGTGGCGGGCCTCCAGGCTGTCCGGCCGGTGCCGGTCGCTCGGTGCCAGTGGCTCAGTGCCGGTGGCTCAGTGCCGCCGTCGCGACTGCACCACCGGCGTCGCCGTGGTCTGCACCTTCGAGCCCGAGTAGATGTACTCGATGTCCGCGGCGAAGTCCCGGAGGACGACCGAACGCTTGATCGTGAGCTTCGGTGTGAGGTGCCCGGAGGCCTCGGTCAGGTCCGCGTCGACGACCGAGAAGGACCGGACCGACTCGGCACGGGACACCCGCCCGTTCGCGGTGTCCACGGCCTCCTGGACGGCCTGCTGCACCCGCTCGTCGTGCGCCGCCTGCTGGGGGCTGAGCGCCGGGGCGATGCCGCGCGCCTCGCACCAGCCGGGGAGCATCTCGCGGTCCAGCGTGACGAGCGCGGCGACGAACGGCTTGCCCTCGCCGACGACGACGACCTGGCCGACGATCGGGTGCTCGCGGATCGCGTCCTCGAGCGGGGCCGGCGCGACGTTCTTGCCGCTCGCGGTGACGATGAGCTCCTTGGCGCGGCCGGTGACGGACAGGATCCCGTCGCCGTCGAGCCGACCGAGGTCGCCGGTGCGGAACCAGCCGTCGCGGAAGGCGGCAGCGGTGGCCTCCGGGTTCTGCCAGTAGCGGTCGAAGACGTCGACACCGCGGATCAGGATCTCCTGGTCGTCCGCGATCCGGACCTCGACGCCCGGCAGTGCCCGGCCGACCGACCCGATCCGGAGCTCGGTCGCCCGGTTCACCGTCGCGGGGGCGGTCGTCTCGGTGAGCCCGTAGCCCTCGAGGATGTGCACGCCGATCGAGCGGAAGAAGTGCGACAGCCGCGGGGAGAGCGGCGCGGAACCGCTGATGGCGTACCGGACACGGCCGCCGATCGCGTCGCGGAGCTTGCTGTAGACGAGCCGGTCGAACAGCCGGAACCGCAGGGCGAGCCCGAGCGGGACCCGTCCGGCGCCCACGGCCTCGGAGTGCGCGACGGCGGTGGCGGCGGCGGCGCGGAAGACGCGCCCCTTGCCGCCGAGGTCGGCCTTCTGCTCGGCCGAGTTGTAGATCTTCTCGAACACCCGGGGGACCGCCAGCAGGAAGGTCGGCTTGAAGGTGGACACCGCCCGCATGAGGTCCTTCGTGTCCGGCTCGTGGCCGACCAGGACGCCCGCCGAGACCGACATCGCGGCGATGAACCGTGCGAACACGTGGGCCATCGGGATGAACAACAGCGTGGAGGCGTCCCCGGCGACGATCTCGGACATCGCCTCGGTCGAGCCCTCGACCGTGGCGGTGAAGTTGTCGTGGCGCAGCACGCACCCCTTCGGCCGGCCCGTGGTGCCCGAGGTGTAGATGATGGTGGCGTCATCGCGGCCGGAGACGGCGGCGGTGCGGGCGTCGAGCTCGTCGTCGGCGATCTCCTCACCCAAACGCGCCAGGTCGTCCAGGCCACCGCCGTCGATGGTCCAGTGCTGCCCGAGGTGGGGCAGGTCGGGCGCGATGCCGGCGACACGGCGCGCGTGCTCCTCCTTCTCGACGACGATCGCCACGGACTCGGAGTCCGACAGGATGTGGCGGATCTGGTCCGGGGAACTCGTCTCGTAGACGGGCACGGACACCAGGCCCGCGGTCCACACCGCGAAGTCGACGAGTGTCCACTCCATGCGTGTGCGGGAGAGGATCGCGACGTGCGCCCCGGGCTGCAGACCGGCGGCGACGAAGCCCTTCGCGATGGCGCGGACCCGGGCCAGGACGTCCGCGGCGGCGATGCCGGTCCACGTGTCACCGGTGCGCTCGGCCAGGATCGGTCGCGCGGGGGTGAGCCGTGCGCGGTCGGACAGCAGGCGGGCGGCGGAGCCGTGGTCGGGGGCGACCGGGCCGGTGTCACCGGCCGGTACTGCCTCGTGCGCGGCGGGCGCTCCGCCCGTGCTGGTGGACGTCGTGCGGTCGGCACGCTGATCGGTCACGGCAACTCCCTCGTTGTCCCGTTCGATGTGAGTCCGCTCATCTTCGAGACGGCTCCCGTTCAGCATAGGACGCCTGCCGGGACGTTCGGTGAGTCGCCGCCGAACCGGTAGGCTCCGTGTTCGTGCATGCCATCGGAATCGACATCGGGGGCACCAAGATCGCGGGAGCGGTCGTCACGGAGCTCGGCGAGATCCTCGCCGAGGACCGCGTCGCCACGAACGCTGCGGACCCGGTCGCCATGCTCGACGACGTCGTGTCGATGGTCGAGCGCCTCAGACTCCAGCACCAGGTCGGTGCGGTGGGGGTCGCTGCCCCGGGCTTCATCGACGCCTCGCAGTCGATCGTGTACTACACGCCGAACATCCGCTGGCGGAACGAGCCGCTGCGCCAGAAGCTCCAGGAGCGTCTGGGCGACCTGCACATCACCGTCGACAACGACGCGAACGCCGCCGGATGGGCCGAGTTCCGCTTCGGCGCCGGACGGCTCGTGTCCGACATGACCATGCTCACCATCGGCACCGGTGTCGGCGGCGCGATCGTGACGGAGGACCGGCTGTTCCGCGGTGGCTTCGGCACCGGCGGCGAGATCGGCCACCTGCGGATCGTCCCGAACGGCCTGCCCTGCGGCTGCGGTGCCCGCGGCTGCATCGAGCAGTACGGCTCCGGCCGCGCCCTGCAGCGGATGGCGAACGACGTCGCGGACGCCGGCGGCATCGGTGTCGCCCTGGCCGAAGCGCGCGACGCCAACGGCGGGCACCTCGACGGCGCCGTCGTGGGGGAGCTCATCCTCGCCGACGACCCGGGCGCCCTCGCGGCCCTCCGGCGTCTCGGCCGACACCTCGGCGAGGCCTGCGCGTCGCTGTCGGCCGTGCTCGACCCGCAGCTGTTCGTCTTCGGCGGCGGTGTCGCGAGCGCGGGGGACCGGCTGCTCGAACCGATCAAGCAGGCGTACCTCAACAACCTGCCGGCCCGGGACTACCACCCGGAGCCGGACTTCGTGATCGCCGAGCTCGTCAACGACGCCGGCGTCGTCGGTGCTGCCGACCTCGCCCGCATCCACGCCCGAACGGCCTGACACCCCCACCCGACGGAGTCGACGATGCTCTACTGGCTGCTGAAGAACTTCGTGCTCGGCCCACTCATCCTGACCCTGTTCCGGCCGTGGGTGATCGGACGGGAGAACGTCCCGGCCTCCGGCCCGGTCATCTTCGCGTCGAACCACGTGTCGTTCATCGACTCGGTGATCCTGCCGGCCGTGCTCGACCGCCGGATGTCGTTCCTGGCGAAGAGCGACTACTTCACCGGCCGCGGCCTCAAGGGCTGGGCGACGAAGACGTTCTTCAACGCGATCGGACAGCTGCCGATCGACCGTTCCGGCGGCAAGGCGTCCGAGGCCTCGCTCCGTACCGGCCTGCAGGTCCTGGCCCGCGGCGAGCAGCTCGGCATCTACCCCGAGGGCACCCGCAGCCCGGACGGCAAGCTCTACCGAGGCCGCACCGGCATCGCCCGGATGGTCCTGGAGGGCCGGGTCGTGGTGGTCCCCGTCGCCATGGTCGGCACGCGGGAGGTCCAGCAGATCGGCCAGAAGTTCCCGAAGTTCAAGCGGGTCGGCGTCGTCTTCGGCAAGCCGCTCGACTTCTCGCGCTTCGAGGGCCTGGAGACCGACCGCTTCATCCTGCGGAGCGTCACGGACGAGATCATGCACGAGCTCCGCGGGCTGAGCCGGCAGGAGTACGAGGACGTCTACGCGACGAGCGTCAAGGAGCGGGCCACCACGGCCCGCGAGAGCGTCATGCGCGAGCGTCGTACCACCGCCGGACGGTAGGCTCGGACGGTCCCGCATCCGTCGGGACGCCGTCGGACCGCCGACGGCCGTGCGCGAACCAGAACACCGAGGTGCAGCCTTGTCCGAGTCGATCGACTCCCTCACCCTGCAGGATCCGGACCTGATCGCGGGCCTCGACCACTGGCGCACGCTCCCGATCAAGCAGCAGCCGACGTGGCCGGACCCCGCGGCCGCCGAAGCCGCCTCGGCCGAGATCGCGACGCTGCCGCCGCTCGTCTTCGCGGGTGAAGTCGACCAGCTCCGCGACCGCCTGGCCGCCGCAGCGTCCGGTCGGGCGTTCCTGCTGCAGGGTGGTGACTGCGCCGAGACGTTCGCCGGTGCCACCGCCGACTCGATCCGCGACCGCGTCAAGACGATCCTGCAGATGGCGGTCGTCCTCACCTACGGTGCGTCGACCCCGGTCATCAAGATGGGCCGGATGGCGGGCCAGTTCGCCAAGCCCCGGTCGAGCGACCTCGAGACCCGCGGGGACGTCACACTGCCGGCGTACCGCGGCGACATCGTCAACGGCTACGACTTCACGCCGGAGTCCCGCCAGGCGGACCCGCGTCGACTGGTGCAGGGCTACCACACGGCCGCGTCGACCCTGAACCTGGTGCGCGCGTTCACCCAGGGCGGCTTCGCGGACCTGCGGCAGGTGCACTCGTGGAACAAGGGCTTCGCCGCCAACCCGGCGAACGCCCGCTACGAGAACCTGGCCGCCGAGATCGACCGCGCGATCCAGTTCATGGCCGCGTGCGGTGCCGACTTCGAAGCGCTCAAGCACGTCGAGTTCTACGCCTCGCACGAGGGCCTGCTCATGGACTACGAGCGCCCGATGACCCGGATCGACTCGCGCTCCGGCCAGCCGTACGACACGTCCGGCCACTTCATCTGGATCGGGGAGCGCACCCGTGACCTCGACGGTGCCCACGTCGACTTCCTGTCCCGCGTGCGGAACCCGATCGGCGTGAAGCTCGGCCCGACCACGACGGTCGCCGACATGGAAGCCCTCATCGAGAAGCTCGACCCCGAGCGGGAGCCGGGCCGCCTCACCTTCATCACGCGCATGGGAGCCGGCAGGATCCGCGACGAGCTGCCCAAGCTGCTCGAAGCGGTGAAGGGCATGGACGCCACGCCGCTGTGGGTCACGGACCCGATGCACGGCAACGGCCTGACGACCCCGAACGGCTACAAGACCCGCCGTTTCGACGACGTCGTGGACGAGGTCCTCGGCTTCTTCGAGGTCCACCGCGCGGTCGGCACGTACCCGGGCGGCATGCACGTCGAGCTCACGGGCGACGACGTCACCGAGTGCCTCGGCGGCTCGGAGCACATCGACGAGGCCACCCTGGCCACACGCTACGAGTCGCTCTGCGACCCGCGGCTGAACCACATGCAGTCCCTCGAGCTCGCCTTCCTGGTGGCCGAGGAGCTCCGCGCGCACCCGTCGGTCACCCGCAGCTGACCGCTGGACCGCCTGCAGGACGGGAGGCCCGACACCGGTCCGGTGTCGGGCCTCCCGTCCGTCGTCGGGCCGCGACGCGCAGCGGGCCCTACTGGTCGTAGGAGAGGGCGATCGTGTCGCCCTTGTGGACCGTGGCCCCGGCGCCCGGGTTCGTGGACCTGACCGGCAGCTTGCTCTTCCAGTCGTAGAACCCGCAGAGGATGTTCGTGCAGTCCGGGTAGCTGACCTTCAGCCCGAGCGCCTGCAGGGTCGCGGTGACCTCGTCGATGGTCTTCCCCTCGAGGTGCATCGGCATCTCGATCGGTGCGGGCCCCTTCGACACGACGACGTCGATGGCCGTGCCCTTGACGACGGGGTCGTCGGCGGGGGCGGCGGAGACGACCTGGCCGGCCGGTGCCGTCTCACTGAACTGCTGGGTCTGGCTGCCGAGCACCAGGCCGACGCCCTGCAGCGTGCCGGTCGCGTCGGCGACGGTCTCGCCGGTGACGTCCGGGACCGCGCCGAGCGAGACGGTGAGCGTGACCGGGCCGCGCTCCGGGTACTGCTCGACGGTGGTGAGGTCGACCGCGCCCGAGCTGTCGCGTCCGGTCGCGGCGATCACGGTGTCGGCGGGGACGTCGGCGGAGAACCGGTACTGCGGGTCCTGGAGGTCGAAGTCGTCGTCGAGCGCCGCGCGGGCGGTGGAGACGGACTGCCCGACGATCGTCGGCAGGCTGATCATCCGCGGACCGCTCGACACGACGATGCGGATGGCGGTGCCCTTCCGGACCTCGCGCTCGGCGGGCGGCTGGGTCGCGGTGACCAGGCCGGCGGCGACCTGCAGGTCGGGACGGCTCGTGGTGGCCTCGGCGGCACGGAGACCGTTCGACACGAGCGCCTGGCGGACCTGCGAGACCGTCTTGCCCGCGACGGCGGGGATCCGGACGTTGCCGCCCGGTCCGGGGCCGTACCAGGCGGCGATCCCGGCGCCGACGACGGCCAGGACGATCACGATGACCAGTGCGATCCAGCCGCGCTTCCGCCGCTTGGCGGACTTGTCGGCCAGGCGCTGCCCGGCCGGCGACAGGGTCGCGGTCACCGCGCCGGTGCGTCGCGGCCCGGGTGTGTTGCGGTTGCGGAGGCGCGACGGCGTCTCCTGCGTGCCCCGACGGTCCAGGACCGTGGTGTCGTGCTCGCTGGCGTCCTCGACGTCGTCCCCGAAGGCCGCGGCTCCGGGACTGCCTCCGGACGGGAGGATCGCGGTCGCGTTCTCGGGGCGGAGCACGGCGGTCCGGTACTGCCCGGTCGCGCGCTGCTGTGCGCCGGCCATGTGGTCGAGCATCTCGCGGGCGTCGAGGGGACGGTCTCGCGGGTCCCGGGCGGTGGCCCACAGGACGAGGTCGTCGAGCTCGGCGGGGACACCCGGCCGTGCCGCACTCGGCGCGGGGACCGTGTCGTTCGCGTGCTGGTACGCGATCTGCATCGGCTGCTCGCCCTTGTAGGGCTGCTCACCGGTGAGCATCTCGTAGAGCATGATGCCGAGCGCGTAGATGTCGCTGCGCGAGTCGGCGGCGCCGCGGGTGACGAGCTCGGGGGAGAGGTACGCGATCGTGCCGAGCAGTGCGGCGCCGGTCGCGGTGTTCGCGGTGGTGGCCCGGGCCAGCCCGAAGTCGCCGAGCTTGATGCGCCCGTCGTCGGCGAGCAGGACGTTCTCCGGCTTGAGGTCGCGGTGCACGATGCCGGCGCGGTGGGCCGAAGCCAGGCCGGCGAGCACGGCGCGGAGGATGTCCGTCGCCTGCTCGGGCGTCAGTGCGCGGTGTTCGTGCAGCAGGTCCCGGAGCGTGATGCCCGGGATGTACTCCATGACGATGTAGACGCAGTCGTCCTCGGCGCCCTGGTCGTAGACGCCGACGAGGTTCGGGTGGGACAGGCGGGCGGCGGAGCGGGCCTCCTGGATGAAGCGCTCACGGAACGCCTGGTCGTCCGCCAGGTGCCCGTGCATGATCTTCACCGCGACCCGGCGCTCCAGCCGGACGTCGGTCGCCAGGTACACGGTCGCCATGCCGCCGCGCGCGATGCGGGAGCGGACGCGGTACCGCTGATCGATCATGCGACCGATCATCGGGTCCCTGGCAGCGTTCGTGGTCATCTGCGGCATTCTACGAATCCGGACGGGGAGGACCGGCACCGGCGCACCGGTCGTTACACGATCTCGACCGGAGGGATGACCCGGCGCTGCGGACCGACCGGAGGTCAGAGCGAGCGGAGCCAGGCGTGGGCCGACTGCTCCCACTGGGCGTAGGCCTTCGGGTACGCGGACCGCTGGACGGCCTGCGCCGCCTCGGTCACGCTCATCGACGACCAGCCCGGGATGTCGAGCAGACCGGCGGTGACGCCGGGGTTCGGGTTGCGCGAGCCGCCGAAGAAGAGCTCGGACGCGTACACGGTGTCCTGGAGCTGGCCCGGCGTGCCCCAGCCCTGGCTCGGACGCTGCTGGAACAGGCCGACGGAGTCCCGGTCGCCGTGTGCGAGGTTCCGGAGGTTCGACTCCTGCATCGCGGTGGCCAGCGCGATGACGAGGCCCCGGTCCGAGACGCCGAGTGAGCGGCCGACGCGGACGATCGTGGCGGCGTTGGTGCGCTGCTCCGTGGAGAGCGACGGGCCGCTCGAGGGCAGGACGAGCGTGCTGCCGGCGTAGATCGTGCTCGTGTAGGTCAGGCCGTTCGCCGCGAGGAGCGACGCGACCGAGACCCCGTGCGTGGTGGCGACCGAGACGATGGTGTCGCCGTTGCCGATGGTGACCGAGCCAGCGCGACGCACGGTGGCGGTCGTGGTGGGCGCGGCACTGGGTGCCGACGGCCCGGCGGTCGTGGCGGTCTTCGTGGCACTCGACCGTCCGGCCGGCACGCGCAGGGACTGACCGGGGTAGATCACGCTGCGCTGCGAGAGCTCGTTGGCGGTGAGGAGCGCGGCGGTCGAGACGCCGACCTTCGCCGCGATGCCGGAGACGGTGTCGCCCTGCTTGACGTGGTAGCTCGCGGTCGTGGCGGTCGACGTGACCGCTCCGCCGACCGGGGTCGAGGCGAGCCGGAGGGTCTGTCCGGCGTGGATGATCGTGTTCCAGCCGAGGCCGTTGCGGACCAGGATCTCCTGCGCCGACAGGCCGTACCGTGCGGCGATGCCGGAGACGGTGTCCCCCTGGCGCACGGTGTAGGTCGTGGGGGCCGCGGAGCGCGTGGCGGCGACGGTGGTGACCACCGGCTTCTGCTGGCGGGCGACCGCGGTGGCGAAGACCGGCCCGGAGCCGAGGTCCCGGTCCTCGTCGACGTGCCGGCGACCGGACTCGTCGTCGTGGCGCTGCTCGAGGTGGGCGATCGGTCCGGTCAGTCCGGCGGTCACCGCGATCGTGCCGGCGAGGACGATCGGCATCGTCGCGAAGCGCGACGAACGGAGGCGTCGGGCTGCCTCGTCGGGGGTCGTGTCCCTGTCCACGGTCGTTCTCCTGTCTGGCGCACGTCGTCGGTACGGGGTTGGTCTGTCGGCCGTGTGCGCACACACGGCGCACTCAGGTGACCACACGCTGACATGCTGTGATTCCCAAGTCAACCAGAGCGCCGGAAGTTGTGCTCGTGACTCATGTGACTTCTGTGACTGGTGTGACTCGATCGAGCCGGATCGGGCGTGCTCGACGGGCTCGCGCCCCCCGGGTGCTGCGCGGGTCCGCCCGGCTCTGGCACGATGGGACCCGTGAGTGCTGCCCTTCCCGGAGACGACGCCCTGTCCGAACGCTGGCTGACCGTGCCCGACCTGGTCGAGCTGCTGGGGGTGAGCCCCGGCCGCGTCCATCGCCTGTTCGAGGAGCGGACCCTGCTGCCCGCCCGCGTGGACGGCGTCCTGCGCGTCCCGAGCGAGTTCCTCGACGACACCGAACCGCTGCCCTCGCTGCGCGGCACCCTGATCGTCCTCGGCGACAACGGGCTCACCGACGACGAGGCCGTCCGGTGGATGCTCACCGAGGACGACGCGATGGGGACGACGCCGATCGCCGCGCTCCGTGCGAACCGCAAGGCCGAGGTGCGGCGCGCCGCGCAGTCGCTGCTGTAGCACCGGCCGACGCGACCGACCGACGGACGGGAGGCCCGACACCAGCTGGTGTCGGGCCTCCCGTCTGTACGGGGTCGCGCCGGATCAAGGTCGAGCCGGATCAGGCGGAGCGGCGGCTGACCGTGTCCGCGAGCGAGGCGAGCTGTTCGCGGGCCGACGGGGTCAGCGGCGACGCGTCGAGCGCGGCCTTCGCCCGCTGGACGTGCCGCTCGATCGAGCGTTCGACCGCACTGACCGCGCCGGAGTCGGTGAGGGTCGCGCGGAGCATCTGCACCTGGTCGTCGTCGAGGTCCGGGTCGCCGAGCAGCTCGTCGAGCAGCTGGCGGGCACCGACCGGGAGGGACTTGCGGGCGGTCGCGACGAGCACGGTGCGCTTGCCCTCGCGGAGGTCGTCGCCGGCGGGCTTGCCCGTGACCTCGGGGTCTCCGAACACGCCGAGCATGTCGTCTCGCAGCTGGTACGCCACGCCGAGGGGGAGTCCGAACGACCGGAGGCCGTCGAGCTGGCTCTCGCTGGCGCCCGCGATGAGCGCGCCGATGAGCAGCGGTGCCTCGACCGAGTACTTCGCGGACTTGAAGACGATCACCCGCTGCGCCCGGACGAGCTGTTCGGCGTCGTCGACCGTCGGCCAGGCGGTCTCCTCGTGGATGTCGAGGTACTGACCCGCGGTCACCTCGAGCCGCATCGTGTGGAACTCCTGGCGGACGATCCGCGCGCGCACCGGGTCGAGCAGCGCGAGGGCCTCGTCGAAGAGGGAGTCGCTGAGCGAGAGCAGCATGTCGCCGAGGAGCAGTGCGGCGTTCGTGCCGTAGAGCGCGCGGTCGCCCACCCAGCCGGAGTCGGCGTGCTGCGACTCGAAACGGCGGTGCGCTGCCGGACGCCCGCGACGGGTGTCCGAACGGTCCATGATGTCGTCGTGCACCAGGGCTGCGGCGTGGAAGACCTCGAGTGCGGCGGCGGCGGTGACGATCGCCTCGGCCGTGGTCTGTCGGGCGCCTTCCGACAGTGGGTCGAACGAGCCCGAACGGCCCGCCACGGACTGCCAACCCCAGTAGCAGAACAGCGCCCGGAACCGTTTGCCGCCGGACAGCAGGTCACGGGCGAACGTGTCGAAGGAGACCAGGTCGGGACTGATCGCCGCGAGGCGGTCGCGCTGCTCGTCGAGAGCCCGATCGATCCGCGCCGAGACGAGGTCCACTAATCGCGTACTCTCAGCCACGGTCCTTACCTTAGTGGGTGGTCCGGTCGTAAGATCGATCCACCCCTTCCACCGCGTCGATCCCAGGAACCAGAGGGAACCAAGATGCCACTCTCGGAGCAAGAGCAGCGCCTCCTCGAAGAGATGGAGCGGAGCCTCTACCAGAACGACTCCGACTTCGTGGCGCGCGTCACCCGCCGCCAGGGCCGTCCGACGTACACCGCGATCACGATCGGTGTCCTGATCGGTCTCGTCGGCGTCGGTGTGATCGTCCTCGGGCTCGTCATCAAGCAGCCCCTGATCGGTGTGCTCGGTTTCGTCGTGATGCTGGCCGGGGTGCTCTTCGCCCTCCGCCCGGGTGGTCGGACCCCGACGGCCCGTCCGGCGCGTGCCGCGTCGGCGTCCGCGCGCTCCGCCCGGACCGGAGCACGACCGGCTCGCGGATCCTCCGGCGGCTCCTTCATCGACCGGATGAACGAGCGCTGGGACAAGCGCAACCAGCAGGACTAGTTCCTCCACATTCCTCCACGGGGTCGGCCTTCCCAGGCCGGCCCCGTTTTTTCGTGCCCGGCGCGGACCTTCCTGACTGCACGACACCGGTGTCCGGGTTCGGCGCCGCCGCATGACGCGGCGTGATGGACGAACACCGGTGTTCTGCGCGCCCGGATCCCTCCACTGCGCTCCACTCGGACGGGAGGCCCGTGGTTGCGCGGATCGAGCGGCATCTGTCGGTCCGTGAGTGCCCCCAGAAGGGGTGCCGGAGGCTGAGAGTGGTGCGCTGGAGCAGCGAAGTGGAGGGAAGTGGAGTACCGTGGGGCGAGACGAAGACCGGTGGAGCTGAGGGGAGGCCCCGAGTGCTGCTCGGTACCCATGCCCCGAAGCTCGACGAGAAGGGTCGCGTGATCCTGCCCGCCAAGTTCCGGGACGAACTCTCCGGCGGTCTCGTCATGACCCGTGGCCAGGAACGGTGCGTGGTCGTCTTCAGCGCCAGGACCTTCGAGGAACTCCACGAACGGATCCGCCAGGCGCCGATGACGTCGAAGCGGACCCGTGACTACATGCGCTTGTTCCTCTCCGGAGCGAGCGCCGAACAGCCCGACAAGCAGAACCGCGTCACGATCCCGCAGAACCTCCGCGAGTACGCGGGGCTCGAGCGGGACCTGACGGTCATCGGCAGCGGTGACCGCGCCGAGATCTGGTCGACCAGTGCGTGGGAGGCCTACTACGCGGAGACCGAAGAGGCCTTCGCCGAGAACGACGAGGAGGTGATCCCGGGGATCTTCTGATCCGTGGATCGAGACTCCCAGCCGTCCGCCCTGACACACCTTCCCCGGTGTCAGGTCGCATGGATGGGGATCCGGACCCACGGCCCAGGAGTCCAGGGGCGCACATGGCAGCACCGGAGAAGTTCCCGCACACCCCCGTGATGCTCGAGCGGATCGTCGACCTCTTCACGCCGACGCTCGACGGCCCGGGCAAGGTCGTCGTCGACGCGACGCTCGGCATGGGCGGGCACTCGGCGGGCCTGCTCGAGCGCTTTCCGGAGCTCACGCTCGTCGGGCTCGACCGCGACACGGACGCCCTCGGCATCGCGGGGGAGCGGCTCGCCCGCTTCGGCGACCGCGTGCACCTCGTGCACACCGTGTACGACGAACTGCCGGAGGCGCTCGACGGCCTCGGCATCGACGCGGTCGACGGTGTGCTCTTCGACCTCGGCGTCTCGTCGCTGCAGCTCGACCGTGCCGAGCGCGGCTTCGCCTACAGCCAGGACGCCCCGCTCGACATGCGCATGGACCGGACGCAGGGCATCACCGCCGCCGAGGTCCTCGCCGACTACGACGAGCGCGAACTGCGCCGGATCTTCCAGCGCTACGGCGAGGAGAAGCTCGCCGGCCGGTACGCGAAGGCGATCGTCGAACGCCGGGCCGAGCAGCCGTTCACGATGTCCGGCGACCTCGTCCAGGTGCTCCACGACGCCACCCCGGTCGCGATCCAGCGGCAGGGGCACCCGGCCAAGCGGGTGTTCCAGGCGCTCCGGATCGAGGTCAACACCGAACTCAGCGTCCTCGAGCGGGCGATCCCCGCCGCGCTCGACCGCATCCGGGTCGGCGGCCGCCTGGTCGTCGAGTCGTACCAGTCGCTCGAGGACCGCATCGTGAAGCGCGCCCTCGTCGAACGGACCACCTCCAGCGCCCCGGCGGACCTGCCGGTGGAGCTCCCCGAGCACGCACCGACCTTCGCCCTGGTCGTCAAGGGCGCCGAGCAGGCCGACGAGGCCGAGCGCGCCGCCAACCCCCGAGCTACCCCCGTGCGCCTGCGCGCGGCCGAGCGGATCCGGAAGTGACATGAGCACGAACCTCGCACTCGTCGACCCTGCCGTCGCCCCGTCGCGCGCGCCGCGTCCGGACCACGGCCGACCCGAGCGGAAGCGCCCGGAGCTCGTCGAGGTCACCCCGACCAGGGCGCAGCGCCGTGCCCGACCGCGGGTGGCCTACGCCATCGTCGCGATCGCCGCGCTCGGGCTGCTGCTCCTGGCCCAGCTCGGCATCAGCATGGGGCTCAGCCAGGGCGCCTACACGCTCAGCTCGTTGAAGACCGAGCAGACCGGACTCACGCGGACCCAGGCGTCCCTGTCCGAGGGGCTCAAGGTGCTCGAGTCGCCACAGAACCTGGCCCGCAACGCGCAGGCCCTCGGCATGATCGCGAACTCGACGCCGGTGTACCTCGACCCGAAGACCGGCACCGTCTACGGCACGCCGACGCCGGCGACACCGGAAGAGGCGACCGGCAACACCGCGAACCAGGTCCCGAACTCCCTGCTCGGCGACGTCCCGCTCGCCGCGAAGCCGGGCGACACCGCGACGAGCAAGGAGAACAGCACGGCTGCTCCGGCCGCCGGTGCGCCGGCCGCCGGTGCGCCGGCCTCCGCCGCACCGGCCTCCGCCGCACCGGCCGCGACGGCACCTGCCGACACTGGGAAGGCCGGGGCATCCAGCGCGTCGGACCAGGGTTCGACGAAGTCCTCCGTAGAGTCCGACGCGAACCAGCTCCAGGCACCCACGACCCGGTGACCGAGGGCTCAGCACCACCCCGGGAAGGCCGCTCGTGACGAAGACGCTCCGCAACCGACGACTGCGCTACAGCGTCGTGATGATCGCCGTGATCGCGCTCGTCGCGGTGTTCGTGGTCCGACTGGTCGACATCCAGGTGGTCCAGGCCGACGAGCTGTCGAAGGCCGCCGAGTCGAAGCGCAGCATCCCGGTGACGCTCTACGGCACCCGCGGCACGATCGTCGACCGTGACGGCACGGCCCTGGCCGAGAGCGTGGTCCGGTACAACATCACGACGTCGCCGCGACTGGTGAAGCCCTTCGACGGCAAGCTCGGCGGGACCCGCGTCAAGGAGATCTCGGTCGACCAGGCGCTCAGCGCGATCGCGAAGGCCTCCGGCGGCGACGTCGCCGCGATGCAGGCGAACATCGCCGCCGACCCGAAGTCCGACTTCGCGTACCTGGTCAAGGGGATCGACGTCGCGCACTACGAGGCCGTCCGCGCCCTGCAGGTGCCGTGGCTCTACCCGGAGCAGCAGGCCGCACGGTCCTACCCCACCGGCGCAGCCACCGGCAACGTGACGGGCTTCATGGGGACCGACGGTGCCCAGGCCGGCCTCGAGTTGGCGTACCAGAAGTGCCTTGCCGGGACGAACGGCTCCGAGACGTACGAGCGCGGTGAGGACGGCGTGCAGCTGCCCGGCAGCACCGTGACCCAGAAGCGCGCGAAGGACGGCGGCACGCTCGTCACCACGATCGACAGCGACCTGCAGTACATGGCGTCGCAGGACATCGCCGACGCCGCGCAGCAGCTCAGGGCCGAGTCCGCCACCGCCACCGTGGTGAACGCCAAGACCGGCGAGGTCCTGGCCGTCGCGGACTACCCGACGGTCGACCCGAACGACGTCGACGCGACGAAGGACCCGGGCGCCTACGGCTCCCGAGCCCTGACCGCCGCCTACGAGCCCGGTTCGACGATCAAGGCCGCGATCGCCGCCGCCCTCATCGACAAGGGGCTGGCGAGCCCGACGACCCAGGCCGTCGTGCCGTACTCCCGGACGTTCCCCTGGGGCGGCACCATCCACGACTCCGAGCTCCACCCCACCGAGAACCTCACGCTCACCGGCATCCTCCGGGACTCCTCGAACGTCGGCATCACGGAACTCGGCTCGAAGCTGACGACACAGCAGCGGTACGACGTGATGCGCGAGTTCGGCCTGTTCGAGCCCGAGCCGGCGATCGACTACCCGGGCCAGCCCACCATGAACTACGGCGCGAGCCCGCAGTGGGACAAGCAGACCGACATCAACTCGATGTTCGGCCAGGGCATCTCGACCACGGCCATGCAGGTCTCGAGCATCTACCAGACCCTCGCGAACCAGGGTGTGCGGATCCCGCTGCACATGGTGAAGGGCTGCCAGACCGAGGACGGCACGACCATCGACGCGCCCGACGTGCAGGGCAAGCGTGTCGTGTCGGCCGCCGCCGCGACCCAGACGGTCGACATGCTGCAGAGCGTGGTGACCGGCGGCACCCTCGTCGGCATGAAGCCGATCTCCGGCTACAACATCGCCGCGAAGACCGGAACGGCCGAGGTCGCCGACGGAGCGAAGGGCTACGGCGCGGATCGCATCATCTCGGTGGCCGGAATGGCCCCCGCCGAAGACCCCCAGTATGTTGTCACGGTGACGTTCACGAAGCCGCAGGCCACCAAGTGGTCGAGCGGAGCGGCTCCGGCGTTCCGCACACTCATGTCCCAGGTGCTCGAGAAGTACCGAGTCGCCCCCTCCACGACACAGGCACGGACCTACCCGTCGACCTGGTAGGCCGACCCGTCCACGTGGTGAGGAAGAAGGAGCACTTGTCAGCACGGATCCCCCCGGTCCTCCGGCCCGAACACCCGACCCCGCGGCCGGTCGCCGAACTCGCGAACGCCTTCGGGCTCCGGGTCGTCGGGTCGCTCGACGGCGTCGAGACGACCGGCGTCACCCTCAGCGCCGCCGAGGTGCAGCCCGGTGACCTGTTCGTCGGCGTCCACGGTGCGAACCGCCACGGCGCCGAGTTCGCCGCCGACGCCGCCGAGCGCGGTGCGGTCGCCGTGCTGACCGATGCCGACGGCGTGGCGGTCGCCGAGCCGTCCGGCCTGCCGGTCCTGGTCGTCGACGACCCCCGGGCAGCGCTCGGTGACGTCTCCGCGTGGGTGTACCGAACGAACCCGGACGAGGCCGAGCTGCCGCAGCTCTTCGCCGTCACCGGGACGAACGGCAAGACCAGCACCTCGTACATCCTCGAAGGCGTCCTCAAGCAGCTCGGCCTGGTCACCGGCCTGAGCTCGACCGCCGAGCGCCACATCGGTTCGCTCAGCGTCACCAGTCGGCTCACCACGCCCGAGGCCAGCGAGATGCACGCCCTCCTCGCCCGGATGCGCGAGAGCGAGGTCCGCGCCGTCGCCGTCGAGGTCAGCGCCCAGGCCCTCAGCCGGCACCGCGTCGACGGCATCGTCTTCGACGTCGTGGCCTTCACGAACCTCAGCCACGACCACCTCGACGACTACGCCGACATGGAGGAGTACTTCCAGGCGAAGCTGCCGCTGTTCCAGCCGGAGCACGGCCGCCGCGGTGTCGTCTCGCTCGACACCGACTGGGGTCAGCGCGTCGTCCAGGACAGCCGGATCCCGGTGACCACCATCACCGTGCACCCCGAGGTCGAGGCCGAGTGGCACGTCGACATCGTCGAGGCCCACGCCGCCTACACCGAGTTCCGCCTGACCGGACCGGAGGGCCGCGAGCTCACCACCCGCGTCCCCCTGATCGGCTGGCACATGGCGGCCAACGCCGCCCTCGCCATCGTCATGCTCGTCGAGGGCGGGTTCGAGCTCGGGGCCATCGCGCACGCGCTCGAGACGAACCACCGCACCTACGCCGACGAGCGGGACGGCACCGTCGTCAGCGCCATCGAGTGCTACCTGCCCGGTCGCACCGAGCGCGTCTCCGGCAACTCCGGCCCGAGCGTCTACGTCGACTTCGGGCACAGCCCGGACGCCTTCCTCAACACCCTCGCCGCGGTCCGCCAGTTCACGCCCGGCAAGGTCGTCATGCTGTTCGGCGCCGACGGTGACCGCGACACGACGAAGCGCGCGGACATGGCCCGGGTGGCCGCCGAGGGGTCGGACATCCTCGTCGTCACCGACCACCACCCGCGGTTCGAGGACGCCGCGTCGATCCGGAAGACCCTGGTGGACGCAGCCCGCGACGCGTACCCGGAGCACGAGATCCACGAGGTGAGCCCGCCCGAGGCCGCCATCCGTGCCGCGGTCGCGCTGGTCGGCGAGGGGGACTCGATCCTCTGGGCCGGCCCCGGCCACCAGGACTACCGCGACATCCAGGGCGTCCGGACGCCGTACTCGGCACGTGACGAAGCCCGCGCCGCACTCCGCGAAGCCGGCTGGGAACCGAACTCCGGCCCGGCGGAGGACGCCCGATGATCGCGCTGACCCTCGCCGAGATCGCCGCCGCGGTCGACGGCGAACTCGTCCGCGGTGCCGCTGACTCCATCGTCGACGGCTCGGTGGAGACGGACTCGCGGCTCGTCGCCCCCGGCAGCGTCTTCTTCGCCCTGCTCGGTGAGGAGACCGACGGACACCGTTTCGTGCCGGCCGCCGCCGCCGCAGGTGCCGCTCTGGTGGTCACCGAGCGTGCCGTCGACCTGCCCGCCGACTCCGCCACCGCACAGATCGTCGTCGCCGACGGGTACGCCGCACTGGCCGCCCTGGCGCACGAGGTCGTTGCACGCGTCCGCGCCGGCGGGTCACTCCGAGTGGTCGGCATCACCGGCTCGAACGGCAAGACGAGCACGAAGAACATGCTCCGCACGATCCTGTCCCGCGCCGGCGAGACCGTCGCGCCGGAGGGCTCGTTCAACAACCACGTCGGTGCCCCGATCTCGATGCTCCGCATCACGACGGGCACCCGGTTCCTGGTCGTCGAGATGGGCGCGAGCGGCATCGGCCACATCGCGAAGCTCGTCCGCATCGCCGAGCCCGACGTCGGTGTCGTGCTGAAGGTCGGTCTCGCCCACGCCGGCGAGTTCGGCGGGATCGAGGCCACGGAGCGCGCGAAGTCCGAGATGGTCACCGACCTCCCGGCCACCGCGACCGCACTCCTCAACGTCGACGACGACCGCGTGGCGCGGATGCGCGGGCGCACCGACGCCCGGGTGGTCGGCTTCGGCACGTCCGCCGCGGCGGACTACCGCATCAGCGGGGTCACCACGGACCGCGAGGGCACCCGTTTCACGCTCACCGCGCCTCCCGTCGGTGACGCCGCACCGACACCCGACGACCTGACGGGAGGCCCGTCCGACGTCCTCGAGACCGTCGACGTCCGCCTCGCCATCCTCGGGGAGCACCACGCGATGAACGCGGCCGCCGCCCTGACGGTGGCGCACCTCTGGGGTGTGCCGCTCGCCGACGGTGCCGAGGCCCTCGCGTCGATGACGCGTGCCGAGCGCTGGCGCATGGAGCTGCTGCAGGGCCCGGACGGGGTCACGGTGATCAACGACGCCTACAACGCCTCACCCGACTCGACAGCCGCCGCACTGCGGACGCTCGCGCAGGTCGTCCGACCGGGGGAGCGCACCGTCGCCGTCCTCGGCGAGATGGCCGAGCTCGGGGAGTTCTCGGTGGAGGAGCACGACACGATCGGTCGACTCGTCGTCCGGCTCGGCATCGGACAGCTCGTGGTCGTCGGCCGCGGTGCGATGCCCATCCACCAGGCCGCCACCCTCGAGGGATCGTGGGACGGCGAGTCCGTGTTCATCGAGGACGTCGACGACGCCGTCCGTGCCCTCCAGGAACTCGTGCGTCCGGGTGACGTCGTCCTGGTCAAGTCCTCGAAGTCGGCCGGGCTGCGGTTCCTCGGCGACCGCCTCGGAGGTGTCCCCGAATGATCGCGCTCCTCGTCGCCGGCGCTGTGTCGCTGGTGTTCACACTGCTGCTCACGCCGCTGTTCATCAAGCTGTTCCACCGACTCGGGTGGGGGCAGTTCATCCGTGACGACGGTCCGCAGTCGCACCACACCAAGCGCGGCACCGCCACCATGGGCGGCATCGTCCTGATCCTCGGCGCGGTGCTCGGCTACTTCGTCGGACACCTGGTCGGTCGGGACCCGCTGACGCTGTCCGGGCTGCTCGTCCTGTTCCTCATGGTCGGGCTCGGCGTCGTCGGCTTCGTCGACGACTTCCTCAAGGTCCGACGCCAGCGGAGCCTCGGGCTCGGCGGCTGGGCGAAGGTCCTCGGGCAGGTCATCGTCGGTGTGGTCTTCGCCACCATCGCCCTCGTCGTGCCGGCCGACAGCGGCAAGCCGCCGGCGTCGACCATGATCTCGGCGATCCGGGACGTCCCGTGGCTCGACTTCATGGCGCTCGGCACGGTCATCGGCACGATCCTGTTCCTGGCGTGGATCGTGCTGCTCACGGTGTCGACCTCGAACGGCGTCAACGTCGCCGACGGGCTCGACGGCCTGGCGACCGGGTCGAGCATCCTGGCGATCGGGTCCTACGTCATCATCGGGTTCTGGCAGTCGAACCAGATCTGTGGCGGCGCCCGGATCGACGAGAGCACGAAGCACGCGTGCTACACCGTCACGGATCCGCTCGACCTGGCGGTCGTCGCGGCCGCGGTCTGCGGCGGCCTGATCGGCTTCCTCTGGTACAACACGTCGCCGGCGCAGATCTTCCTCGGCGACACCGGCTCCCTCGGGCTCGGCGGCGCGCTGGCCGGTCTGGCGATCCTCAGCCGTACCGAGCTGCTGCTCATCCTGATCGGCGGCCTGTTCTTCATCGTCACCGGTTCGGTCATCCTGCAGCGGGCGTACTTCAAGATCACGCACGGCAAGCGCATCTTCCGGATGAGCCCCCTGCACCACCACTTCGAGCTCAAGGGCTGGGCCGAGGTCACCGTCGTCGTCCGGTTCTGGATCATCGCGGGGCTCTGCGTCGCGGCCGGGGTCGGACTGTTCTACCTGGAATGGATCGCACGAGTCCAATGAGCGAACGCCTGAACGGTCTCGACAGCTGGCACTCCGAGGGCTGGAAGGGGCTGCGGGTCGCCGTGCTCGGCCTCGGCGCCACCGGGTTCTCGGTGGCGGACACCCTCGCCGAACTCGGCAGCGACGTCGTCGTCTACTCGACCGACGCCCCCGCCGACAGCGTCGAGCTGCTGGACGTCATCGGTGCGCGCTTCGTGCAGACGCCGCTCGACACGGTGCCCGCGGAACTCGTCGAGCAGGCACCCGACCTGGTCGTCGTGTCGCCGGGCCTGCCGCCGCACAACGCCACCGTCGTCTGGGCACACGAGCACGGCGCGGTCTGGGGCGACATCGAGCTCGCCTGGCGCGTCCGCGACAAGGTGGTGAAGGGCCCGGTCGCCGCTCCGTGGGTGACGATCACCGGGACGAACGGCAAGACCACCACCACGCAGCTGACCACGGCGATGTTCGCCGCCACCGGACTGCGTGCCGTCGCCTGCGGCAACATCGGAGTCCCGGTGCTCGACGTGGTGCGCGACCCGGAGGGTTTCGACGTCCTGGTGGTCGAGCTGTCCAGCCACCAGCTGCACTCGATGGCGTCCGAGGGGCCGGGTGCCGTCGTGCCCCTCGCCTCGGCGTGCCTCAACATCGCCGACGACCACCTGGAGTGGCACGGGTCCGCCGAGGCCTACCGCGCGGCGAAGGCGAAGGTCTACGAGCGGACCGTCCTGGCGTGCGTCTACAACACCGCCGACGACGTCACCCGCCGCATGGTGGAGGACGCTGACGTCGTCGAGGGCTGCCGTGCGGTCGGCTTCTCGCTCGGCGTGCCGGCCCCCGGCGACGTCGGGGTCGTCGAGGACGTGCTCTGCGACCGTGCCTTCGGCGAGGACCGCCGGAACAGCGCGCTGGAGCTCGCGACCGTCGCGGACCTCGAGACCGCCGGGCTCGACAGCCCGCACATGACCGCCAACGTGCTGGCCGCCGCGGCACTCGCCCGGGCCGGGTCCGTCCCGCCGAGCGCGATCCGTTCCGCCGTGCAGGCCTTCCGCGCGGACCACCACCGCACCGAGTCGGTCGCCAGTGCCGACGGCATCACCTGGGTCGACGACTCGAAGGCGACGAACCCACACGCGGCCACCGCCTCGCTGTCGGCGTTCGACTCCGTGGTGTGGATCGTCGGCGGGCTCTTCAAGGGCGTCGACATCGACGGCCTGGTGGAGCGCTTCGGGCCCGGGGTCCGTGGCGTCGTCGTGATCGGCACCGACCGGGCCCCCGTCCTGGAGGCATTCGCACGACACGCGCCGACGGTCCCGGTGCTGCAGGTGGAAGCGCTGGACACTGAACAGGTCATGCCCGAGGCGGTCCGGCATGCCGCATCGGTCGCGAGGCCGGGCGACACGGTCCTCCTCGCCCCGGCCGCCGCGTCCTTCGACCAGTTCGGTTCCTACGCCGACCGGGGCGAACGTTTCGCGGCAGCGGTCCACGAGCACCTGGGAGGCGACGCCGATGGCGACACCGACGGATCTGCCGGCGAACGGCCGTAGTGCCCGGGCCCGTGCCGGCGCAGCGGGAGCCGCAGCCGGCGCCCGCGTGAGTTCCGGGGTGGACGGTGCCCGCCGTCGCTCGAACGGCGCGGTCGTGGCCGTCAAGAACGTCTTCGTGGCCGAGTCCACGACGTTCTACATGATCCTCGGCGTCACGCTCTTCCTCGTCGTCTTCGGCGTCGTGATGGTCCTGTCGTCGTCGAGCGTGGAGGAGTACCGGTACAAGCACGGCTTCTTCGGCGCCTTCGCGAAGCAGGGCCTGTACGCGCTCATCGGCGTGCCGTTGATGCTCGTGGTCAGCCGGCTCTCCGCCGAGTTCTGGCGCCGCTGGGCGATGCGCATCCTCGGTGTCGGGCTCGTCCTGCAGCTGCTGGTGTTCAGCCCGATCGGCATCTCGGTCCAGGGCAACCGGAACTGGATCGGCATCGGCGGGTTCACCGCCCAGCCGTCCGAGATCCTCAAGCTCGCCCTGGTGCTCGGCATCGGCGCGGTGCTGTTCCGCAAGCGCGAGAAGCTGCACGACTGGCGTGAGGTCTTCATCCCCGTCGGGCTCGCGACCGCCGTCTCGATCGGGCTCGTCCTGGTCGGCGGCGACCAGGGCACGGCCATGATCATGATGATCCTGGTCTTCGGCAGCCTGTTCGTCGGTGGTGTCCGCCTGCGGCACCTCGCGGTGGGGGTCGTGGCGATCGCGGTCATGCTGCCGGTCGTGACCATGGCCTCCAGCTCGCGGCAGTCCCGCATCAGCGCGTGGCTCTCCGGCTGCACCGACTCGAACCAGGCGCAGGACCTCTGCTGGCAGCCCGTCCACGGCATGTGGGCGCTGGCGTCCGGCGGGGTGTTCGGCGTCGGTCTCGGCAACTCGAAGCTCAAGTGGTCGTGGCTGCCCGAGGCGGACAACGACTACATCTTCGCGATCGTCGGTGAGGAGCTCGGGCTGATCGGCGCGGTCGTCGTGCTGGCCCTGTTCGTCGTCCTGGCGATCGGGATGATCCGGGTCATCCGCCTGTCGCCGGATCCCTTCGTCCGCACCGTCACCGGCGGCGTCCTCGCCTGGGTGATCGGGCAGGCGCTCGTCAACATCGCGGTCGTGCTGGGGCTCCTGCCGGTGCTCGGTGTGCCGCTCCCACTCATCTCAGCCGGTGGATCGGCGCTCATCATGACGCTCGTCGCCATCGGGGTCGTGCTGTCCTTCGCCCGTGACCTGCCCAGCCGCTCCGGTGGCAGTGTGCGCGGCACCACCGTCCCGGAACCCGGGACACGGAACGGAGCCCTGCGGTGAGCCGCTTCCTCTTCGCCGGCGGCGGGACCGCCGGACACGTGAACCCGCTGCTCGCGGTCGCCGACCGACTGACCCAGCGGTCCCCGGAGGACGAGGTCCTGGTCCTCGGCACCGCCGAGGGGCTCGAGTCCCGGCTCGTCCCGATGCGCGGGTACGAACTCGTGACGATCCCGCGCCTGCCGTTCCCGCGGAAGGTGAACGGTGCCGCGCTGCGGTTCCCGGGCGCCTTCTGGTCGGCGGTGCGGCGCACCGAACAGATCATCCGCGAGCGCGAGATCGCCGTCGTGCTCGGCGTCGGTGGGTACGCGGCGGCGCCGGCGTACGTCGCGGCGAAGCGGACCGGCACGCCGATCGTCGTGCACGAGCAGAACGCCAAGCCGGGGCTGGCGAACCGGATGGCCGCCGTCCTGACGAGCCACGTCGGTGTGACCTTCTCGAACACCAGGCTGCCGCACTCCCGGGTCGTCGGCATGCCCCTGCGCCGGGAGATCGAGCGGCTCGACCGTCGCGCCGAGCGTGCGGCGGGCTTCGCCGAGTTCGGCCTCGACCCGGACCGCCCGGTGCTGCTCGTCACGGGTGGCTCGTCGGGCGCGCGGAGCATCAACCGCACCGTCAACCAGGCTGCGGCGACGATCCTCGGCGCGGGCTGGCAGATCCTGCACGTCGTCGGTGCCGCGTCGGACATCGGCCCGAGCGACCTGGACGGGTACCACGTGCTGCCGTACTGCGACCGGATGGACCTGGCGTACGCCGCGGCGGACTTCGTCGTCTCGCGCTCCGGTGCCGGCATGGTCTGCGAGCTCACCGCGGTCGGACTGCCGAGCGTCCTGGTGCCGTACCCGGTCGGCAACGGCGAGCAGCGGCACAACGCCCGCGACGTGGTCGCCGCCGGGGGAGCGGTGCTCGTGGCCGACCAGGAATTCACGCCGGACTGGATCACGTTGCAGCTGCTGACGATCCTGGAGGACCGTGCCGGCATCGCGGACATGGCCGTCCGCTCCGGCAGTGTCGGACACCGCGACGGAGCCGACCGGATGACGGAACTCGTCCTCAGCGCCGCCCGCACCAGCAGTCGACGCCGCACCAGCAGCACCACGGAGGAAGCATGACCATCAAGCCGGACCTCACCCAGCCGATCCCCGACGACCTGGGCACGGTGCACTTCGTCGGCATCGGCGGGTCCGGCATGAGCGGCATCGCGCGGATGTTCCTGGCCGCCGGACACCGCGTCACCGGCAGCGATTCGCGGGAGACCGCGACGACCGGCCGGATGCGCGAGCTCGGTGCCGAGGTCCGGATCGGTCATGACGCGTCGAACGTGGGTGACGCGGACACGATCGTCGTCACCAGTGCCCTCTGGCCGGACAACCCCGAGCTCCTCGAGGCGCAGCGTCGTGGACTGCCGGTGCTGCACCGCTCGCAGGCCCTGGCCGCGCTGATCTCCGAGCACCGCCTGGTCGCGGTCGCCGGTGCACACGGCAAGACGACCTCGACCGGGATGATCGTGACCGCGCTCGTCGAGCTGGGCCTGGAACCGAGCTTCGTCAACGGGGGCGTCATCCAGTCGCTCGGCACGAGTTCGGCACCGGGCAGCAGCGAGCTGTTCGTCGTCGAGGCGGACGAGTCCGACGGCTCGTTCCTGCTCTACGACGTCGCGATCGCGCTCATCACGAACGTCGACCCCGACCACCTGGACCACTACGGCAGCGAGCAGGCCTTCATCGACGCGTTCGTCGAGTTCGCCGCGAAGGCCCGCGAGCGTGTCGTCGTGTCGAGTGACGACGCCGGCGCGGTCCGCGTCACCGAGGGCATCCGTGCCCGTCCCGATGCTCCGGAGATCGTCACCTTCGGCGAGGCCGAGGGCGCCGACGTCCGCATCGAGCGGGTCACCGAGGGGGCCGGGGTGACGGTCGACCTCCGCTGGGACGGCGCGAGCCACCACATCGCCCTCCGTGTGCCCGGTCGGCACAACGCCGTCAACGCGGTCGGCGCCTTCGCGGTGCTCGTCGGGCTCGGTGTCGAGCCGGCCGACGCGGTCCGTGGCATCGAGGCCTTCGGTGGCACCGAGCGGCGGTTCGAGCTGCACGGCGTCGAGCGCGGCGTCTCGGTGTACGACGACTACGCCCACCACCCGACCGAGGTCGCCGCGGCCCTGCACGCCGCCCGCGACGTGGTCGGCGAGGGCCGGATCATCGCGATCCACCAGCCGCACCTGTACTCGCGGACGCGGCTGATGGCAGCCGACTTCGCGAAGGTCTACGAGGACCTGGCGGACCACACGGTGGTGCTCGACGTCTACGGTGCGCGTGAGGACCCGGAGCCCGGCGTCACCGGCGCCCTGGTGCAGGAGCGCTTCGCCGACCAGGCCCGAGTCGACTACCTGCCCGACTGGGCCGAGGCCTCGGCCCGTGCGGCTGCGGTCGCCCGGGAGGGCGACATCATCATGACCCTGAGCTGCGGTGACGTGTACCGGATCATCCCGCAGGTCCTCACGGCCCTGCAGACCTCCGACGACGCCGGAGCCGCAGGCCGGTGAAGCGCCCCGAGGGCTTCGACGACCGGGGCGGGGCCGACGAGCGGTCCACCGGCCCGGACGGTCGTGACGGCGCGGCCGGGGGCGGACGTCCGGCTCGCGGCGGCGGCTTCCGGTCAGCGCTGAGCGGTGCCCGGGAGGCCCGGCGTGCCTCGCGCACACCGGTTCCCCGCGACGACGTGGCCGCGTCCACCCCCGCGTCTGACGTCCCCGATCGGCTCGACGCGCTGCTGCCGGACCTCCCGGAGGTCGACCTGACGGAGGACGACCACACGCTGGACGACCGCCTGACCGCGCCGGTGCCGCTGGACCGACGCCTGACCGGTGACGAGCCGACCCGTGTCGGCGCGCCGGGTGCCGCCGCGACGGATGCCGACGTGACGGAGCCGGGTCGTCCCTCCCGTCCGGGTGCCGGTACCCGCACCGACGTGATCGACGCCCCGGTGTCCACCCACGTGCCGCACGAGACGCCGATCGGTGCCCGCGTCCGCGCTGCCGAGACCGCCCGCGAGGCCCGTGTCGCCCGCAAGCGTCGCCGACTGCTCGAGCGCGCCGAGGTCCGTCGGTTCACCCGCCGCTCCCGGCACCGTCGCGCGGCGTGGATCACGGCGGGCGGTGTCGTCGTCGTCCTCGTGGTGTCGATCCTCGTCGCGGTGTTCTCGCCGTTGATGGCGTTGCAGACCATCGAGGTGAAGGGCACCGACCGGGTCGACGCCGCGCAGGTCCGTGCGGCGCTGTCGGGTCAGATCGGCACGCCGCTCGCCCGCATCGACCTCGACGAGGTGCAGCAGCGGATCGCGGGCTTCCCGCTGATCGAGAGCTACGTGACCGAGGAGGAGCCGCCGCACACCCTCGTCGTCACGGTCACCGAGCGGACCCCGGTCGTCGCGGTGCAGTCCGGGAAGACGTTCGACCTGGTCGACCCGGCCGGCATCGTCGTGCAGTCGACGACGAAGCGGCCGGACGGCATGCCCGTGGCCGACATCGGCCGGGCGGCGCTCGGCAGCACGGTGTTCCGCACGATGACCGAGGTCGTGCTGGCGATGCCCGCCAGCGTGCGCGACCAGGTGTCCGGCATCGCAGCGTCGACCTCGGACGACGTGACGCTGACGATGAGCGACGGGTCGAGCGTGGTGTGGGGGAGCCCGGACGAGTCCGCGGCGAAGGCGACGCTCCTGGCCGCCCTGGTGCAGGACCACGCAGCACGGGACAAGGGCTCGAAGGTCGAGTACGACGTGTCCGCACCGGACAACGGGATCATCCGCCCGCAGGGGTGACCGCGCGCTGAGCGGACGCTGCGGCGACACGATCTGCGCCGCGATCGGCGACACGCGGCGTGGCGGGTCGTCAGCAGCAGGACGGCACCCGTAGCGTCGGGGCCAGCACCATTCGTAGCAGCTAGAACTCTGAACTTCAAGCACAGGTTGAGGGTTTTGACCGGAGGCCGGACAGACGTGACCACGAACCACAACTACCTCGCCGTCATCAAGGTGGTCGGTGTCGGCGGCGGCGGTGTCAACGCCGTCAACCGCATGATCGAGCTCGGACTCCGCGGGGTCGAGTTCATCGCCATCAACACCGACGCGCAGGCGCTGCTCCTCAGCGACGCCGACGTGAAGCTCGACGTGGGTCGCGAGATCACTCGCGGCCTCGGAGCCGGCGCAGATCCCGAGGTGGGCCGACGCGCCGCCGAGGACCACGCCGAGGAGATCGAGGAAGCCCTCGCCGGCGCCGACATGGTCTTCGTCACCGCCGGTGAAGGTGGCGGCACCGGGACCGGTGGTGCCCCGGTCGTCGCGCGCATCGCGAAGTCGATCGGTGCCCTGACCATCGGCGTCGTCACGAAGCCGTTCGGCTTCGAGGGCAAGCGTCGTCAGTCGCAGGCCGAGAACGGCGTCGCGAGCCTCAAGGACGAGGTCGACACGCTCATCGTCGTGCCGAACGACCGTCTGCTCGAGATCTCCGACCGCGGCATCTCCATGGTCGAGGCCTTCGCCACGGCCGACCAGGTGCTCCTGGCCGGTGTCCAGGGCATCACGGACCTCATCACGACGCCGGGCCTGATCAACCTCGACTTCGCCGACGTGAAGAGCGTCATGCAGGGTGCCGGCTCGGCGCTCATGGGCATCGGCTCCTCGAGGGGTGCCGACCGCGCGATCAAGGCGGCCGAACTCGCCGTCGCGTCGCCGCTGCTCGAAGCCTCGATCGACGGTGCGCACGGCGTGCTGCTCTCGATCCAGGGCGGCTCGAACCTCGGCATCTTCGAGATCAACGACGCGGCCCGCCTGGTGCAGGAAGCCGTGCACCCCGAAGCGAACATCATCTTCGGTGCGGTCATCGACGACACCCTGGGCGACGAGGTGCGCGTCACCGTCATCGCCGCGGGCTTCGACGGTGGCGAGCCGTCGCAGCAGCAGCACCAGGAACGTCGCTCGAGCTACGTCGACCCGGATGCCGGTGCCACCGTGCCCGTCACCACCGGCTCGTCCAACCGCATCGAGGACTCCGGGCACTCGACCCCATCCTGGGCGTCACAGGAGCACGAGCCGCCGGCGCAGCGCGCCGCCGACCCGGCCTTCGACGACGACGACGAGCTCGACGTCCCCGACTTCCTGAAGTGAGTCGGTCCCACGTGAGCACGATCGCATCGTGACCGCTGGGGACCAGAGCGAGCCGAGCCTCCAATCCGACAACGGACTGGAGGCTCGGCCTGTGTCCGCAGCGTCCGACACCGGACTGGAGGCCCGGCTCGCGTCCGTCCGGGAGGGCATCGCCGACGCGGCTCGTGCCGCGGACCGCTCCGTCGACGAGCTGACGCTCGTCGTCGTCACGAAGTACCACCCGGCTGCCCTGGTCCGACAGCTCGCCGCGCTCGGCGTCACCGACGTGGGGGAGAACCGCCACCAGGAGGCGCAGGTGAAGGCCGCGGAACTCGAGGACCTCGGCCTGACCTGGCACTTCGTCGGACAGCTGCAGTCGAAGAAGGCACGGCAGGCCCGCCGGTACGCCCAGGTCGTGCAGTCCCTCGACCGGGCGAGCGTGGTCGACGCCTTCGCCCCGACCGAGGCCGAGCCGGACCCCCGCGTCCTCGACGGCTTCGTGCAGGTGAACCTCACCGACGACCCCGGTCGTGGCGGGGTCGCGCCGGACGACGTCGACGCCCTGGCCGAGCGTGTCCTCGCCACCGGGACCCTGCGCCTCCGGGGCGTCATGGCGGTCGCGCCGCTCGACGAGGAGCCCCGCGCGGCCTTCGCCCGGCTCCGCGCGATCTCGGAGCGCGTGCGCCTGCTCGAGCCCGCGGCGACGGACATCTCGGCCGGCATGAGCGGCGACTACGCCGACGCGATCGCCGAGGGCGCGACACACCTGCGGATCAGGACCGCAATCACCGGGAATCGCCCCGCCGCACCATAGCCTCGTCGCAGGGCAACAACGAGCACGACCCCCGGAGGAACCATGGCCAACCCGCTGAAGAAGACGATGGTCTACCTCGGCCTCGCCGACGAGGAACTCGACTACGAGGACGAGCAGCAGGCCGCGCCCACGCAGGCGCGCCAGCAGGCTCCGGCCCCGGCAGCGCAGCAGGAGGCCCCGGCCGCCGCGACGCCCGCTGCCGCTCCGGCCGCCGCCGCTCCCGCAGCTGCCGCCCCGGCCGCCGCACCCGCGAAGCCCCAGCACACCTCCCAGCGCGGCGCGCAGGTCACCCCGCTCCGCCGCTCGCACACGACCGCACAGAAGGCGACCCCGGTCCAGGAAATGAACGAGATCCTCACCGTCCACCCGCGCGAGTACAAGGACGCCCAGTCCATCGCCGAGAGCTTCCGTGACGGCATCCCCGTCATCATCAACCTCTCGCAGATGACCGAGGGTGATGCCCGCCGGATGATCGACTTCGCCAGCGGCCTGTCGCTCGGCCTCTACGGCAAGATCGAGCGCGTCACGAACAAGGTCTTCCTGCTCTCGCCTGCGCACATCGCAGTGAGCGGTGAGCCTGCTGAGGTAGAGTCCGACATCGAGGCGAACTTCTTCGCCCAGTCCTGAGCCGCCCGCGCGGTACGGGTGCCCGACCGGCTCCCGGACGACCGCTCGGCACCCAGGCCCACCCGCCCCGTGACCGGTGCCGCCCGGCCCCGGTCACACGAGACGAGCGAGCCGAACCGTGTTCATCTTCACGATCCTCTCCTTACTCCTCACGCTGTACTTCTTCGTGATGTGGGGGCGTTTCATCCTCGACATCGTGCAGTCGTTCAACCGCTCATGGCGGCCGCAGCGCGCGCTGCTGGTCGTGGCGGAGTTCGTCTACACGGTCACCGACCCGCCCATCAAAGCGGTACGTCGTGTCCTCCCGCCGCTCCGGCTCGGACCCGTCGCACTCGACTTCGGATGGACGATCGTCATGCTCGTCGTGATCATCCTGCGGGTCGTCGTGCAGTCCCTGGCACTCCGCTTCATCTGATCCCGACCCCGTCGAGGGGTCCGACCGGCAGGGTCGCGACACGCGCCACGCGGGCAGCCGACACGGTTCGGAGCCGCCCTCGGTGTACGGTGGTCGGGATCGATGTCCTGCCCTGGCGGGACATCCGCACCGGGACCCCGGCTGGTACGTTCAGCACGGACGGTCCAGCAGGGCCCCCGGTTCCACACGTTCAGCAGTTCTATTGAGGTGACGGCAATGGCTTTGACGCCGGAAGACGTAGTCAACAAGCGGTTCCAGCCGACCAAGTTCCGCGAGGGCTACGACCAGGACGAGGTCGACGACTTCCTCGACGAGATCGTGGCCGAGCTGCGTCGCCTGAACCAGGAGAACGAGGAGCTGCGTCAGCGCCTTGAGTCGGCCGGATCCGCGCCGTCGCTCGCCAAGGACGACGAGCCCGCGCCGACCCCGACGCCCGAGCCGGCCCCGGTCGCCGCCGCTCCGGAGCCCGCACCGGTCGCCGCTGCCGCCCCGGTCACCACCGTGAACCCGGACGAGGACACCGAGGGCACCACGAACCTCCTGACCCTCGCCCGTCGTCTCCACGAGGAGCACGTCCGCGAAGGCGTCGAGAAGCGCGATGCGCTCATCGCCGAGGGCCAGGCCCAGGCCGCCCGCCTGGTCTCCGAGGCCGAGGCCAAGCAGCGCCAGGTCCTCGCCGACACCGAGAACCAGAACCGCCAGCGCGTCGCGGTGCTCGACCAGGAGCGCACGCAGCTCGAGGGCAAGATCGACGAGCTCCGCACGTTCGAGCGCGACTACCGTGCGCAGCTCAAGAGCTACATCCAGAGCCAGCTCTCCGAGCTCGACTCGTCTGCCGGCACCGAGCAGTCCGGCTTCGCGCCGGCCCCGGCCTCGGCGCAGGGCTTCGGCAACTGACGTTGGACCGACCCGTCCCACGAGCGAAGGTCAGTGCACGCGCGATCGCGGCACTGGCCTTCGCCGCTGTCGTGGTGGTGACGCTCGACCAGGTCACCAAGGCACTCGTCGTGGCGAACCTGCCCGAGGGCGTCGTCGTCCCCGTGCTCGGCAACGCGCTGCAGTTCCTGTCGGTGCGGAACCCGGGTGCGGCGTTCTCCTTCGCGGTGAACATGACGTGGGTCTTCTCGCTGATCTCCGCCGCCGTCGTCGTCGCGATCGCCGCCTACGCGCGACGCATCCGGTCGATGTGGTGGGCCATCGTGCTCGGCATGCTCCTCGGCGGGGCGCTCGGCAACCTGTCCGACCGGCTGTTCCGTGAACCCGGCTTCGGGCGCGGTCACGTCGTCGACTTCATCTCGACACCGTGGATGATGCCGGCGATCTACAACGTGGCCGACTCGTTCATCTGCGTGAGCATGGTCGTCTTCGTGCTGCTCGTGATCCTCGGGGTGAACCTCGACGGGACGCGGGCCGTCTCCGAGAAGCAGCAGCGCGCGATGACCGAGGCTTCCGCGACCGACGTCGCGGGGTCCGCTCCGACGGGGCCCGACGCCACGGCGTCCGGCGCTGCGGTTCCCGAGTCGGGGACCGCCTCCGACGCTCCGGGCACCAGCCGCGCCTCCCGACCGTCCGCTGACGGGCCGCTCGGCCCTGACCCGAAGTGAGCGACGCGACGTGAGCGACGCGACGTGAGCGAGCAGCGTCAGCTGCCGGTCCCGGACGGGCTCGCGGGTGAGCGTGTCGACGCCGCGATCGCCAAGCTCCTCGGTTTCAGTCGGTCGTTCGCGGCCGACGTCGTCGCGGCGGGCGGGGTGCGGGTCGACGGCGTCGTCGCCGAGAAGTCCGACCGCCTGCACCCCGATGCGTGGCTCGAGGTCGAGTGGACCCCGAAGGAAGCCCCGCGGATCATCCCGGTGGAGGTGCCCGGCATGTCGGTCGTGCACGACGACGAGGACATCGTCGTCGTCGACAAGCCCGTCGGCGTCGCCGCGCACCCCTCGCCCGGCTGGGACGGGCCGACCGTGCCCGGAGGCCTCGCCGCCGCCGGCTTCACGATCGCGACGTCCGGCGCCGCCGAACGCGCCGGCATCGTGCACCGACTCGACGTCGGCACCTCCGGGTTGATGGTCGTGGCGAAGACCGAGCTGGCGTACACGCACCTGAAGCGGGCGTTCAAGGAGCGCACGGTCGAGAAGGTGTACCACGCGCTCGCGCAGGGACACCCGGACCCGACCTCCGGCACGATCGACGCCCCCATCGGGCGGCACCCCTCGAGCGACTGGAAGTTCGCGGTCACCGCGGACGGCAAGCCGAGCGTCACGCACTACGCGACCCTCGAGGCGTTCCGGTCCGCGACGCTGCTCGAGGTCCACCTCGAGACCGGGCGCACGCACCAGATCCGTGTACACATGGCGGCGACCCGGCATCCACTGGTCGGCGACACGATGTACGGTGCCGACCCGGTGCTCGCGGAGGAGCTCGGGCTCACGCGGCAGTGGCTCGACGCGGTCCGCCTCGGCTTCGCGCACCCGCGGACCGGGGACTGGGTCGAGTTCCAGGCGTCGTACCCGGACGACCTGCAGCAGGCGCTCGACCGCATCCGCGCTGCCTGAGGAACGGGGACGACGAGCGGCCACGCCGGGGCGTGCTGCGACACGCTCGGGATCGTCGTCGGTCGCGGTTAGGCTGTCCACACCCCACCGCAGACCGTACGAACCGGAGGTTCCGTGTCGGATTCCGACTCCTTCGTCCACCTGCACGTGCACAGCGAGTACTCGATGCTCGACGGTGCCGCCAGGCTCTCGGACCTCGTGGCGGAGACCGCCGCGCAGGGCATGCCGGCCGTGGCGGTGACGGACCACGGCAACATGTTCGGCGCCTTCGAGTTCTGGAAGACCGCGAAGGCCGGCGGGGTCAAACCGATCATCGGGACAGAGGCGTACATCACGCCGCGGACCCACCGGAGCGACAAGACCCGTGTGCGCTGGGGTGACGGCGGTGGCGACGACGTGTCGGGTGCCGGTTCGTACACGCACATGACGATGTTCGCCGAGAACACGACCGGCATGCACAACCTGTTCCGGCTGTCGTCGAAGGCGTCGCTCGAGGGCTACTACTTCAAGCCGCGCATGGACATCGAGCTGCTGCAGGAGTACCACCAGGGCATCATCGCGACGACGGGCTGCCCCTCGGGGGAGATCCAGACCCGGCTGCGCCTCGGGCAGTACGACGAAGCCGTCCAGGCCGCCGCCGACTACCGGGACATCTTCGGCAAGGAGAACTACTTCGCCGAGATCATGGACCACGGGCTCGAGATCGAACGTCGCATCATGAGCGACCTGATCCGACTGGCCAAGGACCTGGACATCCCACTCGTGGGCACGAACGACCTGCACTACACGCACGCCCACGACGCCACGTCGCACGCCGCCCTGCTCTGCGTGCAGTCCGGGTCGACGCTGAACGACCCGAACCGCTTCAAGTTCGACGCCGACGAGTTCTACCTGAAGACCCCGGCGCAGATGCGGCACGTCTTCCGCGACAACCTCGAGGCCTGCGACAACACGCTGCTCATCGCCGAGCGGTGCAACGTGGAGTTCGACACCTCGGCGAACTACATGCCGAAGTTCCCGGTGCCCGAGGGCGAGACCGAGCACTCCTGGTTCGAGAAGGAAGTGGCGAAGGGGCTGGAGTACCGGTACCCGGGCGGCATCTCGCAAGAGGTCCAGGAGCGCGCCGACTACGAGGTCGGCATCATCAACCAGATGGGGTTCCCGGGCTACTTCCTGGTCGTCGCGGACTTCATCAACTGGTCGAAGAACAACGGCATCCGCGTCGGACCCGGCCGTGGTTCCGGCGCCGGCTCGATGGTCGCGTACGCCATGCGCATCACCGACCTCGACCCGATCCGTCACGGGCTGATCTTCGAGCGCTTCCTCAACCCGGACCGCGTCTCGATGCCCGACTTCGACGTCGACTTCGACGACCGGCGCCGTGGTGAGGCGATCAAGTACGTCACCGAGAAGTACGGGTCGGAACGCGTGGCGCAGATCGTCACGTACGGCACGATCAAGGCGAAGCAGGCGTTGAAGGACTCCTCGCGCGTCCTCGGCTTCCCGTTCGGCATGGGCGAGAAGCTCACCAAGGCGATGCCGCCACCCGTGATGGGCAAGGACATCCCGCTCACCGGGATCTTCGACAGGGACCACCCGCGCTACAAGGAAGCCGTCGACGTCCGCACCGTCGTCGAGACCGACCCGGAGGCCAAGACGGTCTTCGACACGGCGCTCGGCCTCGAGGGGCTGAAGCGCCAGTGGGGTGTCCACGCAGCCGGCGTCATCATGTCGAGCGACCCGCTGATCGACATCATCCCGATCATGAAGCGGGAGCAGGACGGCCAGATCGTCACGCAGTTCGACTACCCGGCAGCGGAGTCGCTCGGCCTGATCAAGATGGACTTCCTGGGGCTCCGCAACCTCACGATCATCAGCGACGCCCTCGACAACATCAAGACCAACCGCGGCATCGACCTGGACCTCGAGCACATGGGGCTCGAGGACCCCGAGGCGTACGCGTTGCTGCAGCGCGGCGACACCCTCGGCGTCTTCCAGCTCGATGGCGGGCCCATGCGCGGCCTCCTCCGCCTGATGAAGCCGGACAACTTCGAGGACATCTCCGCACTCATCGCGCTGTACCGCCCGGGGCCCATGGGTGCGAACTCGCACACCAACTACGCGCTCCGCAAGAACGGCGAGCAGGCGATCACCCCGATCCACCCCGAGCTCGAAGAACCGCTCGCGGAGATCCTCGGCGGCACCTACGGCCTGATCATCTACCAGGAGCAGGTGATGGCGATCGCGCAGAAGGTCGCCGGCTTCTCGCTCGGCCAGGCGGACATCCTGCGCCGCGCCATGGGCAAGAAGAAGAAGTCCGAGCTGGACAAGCAGTACGCGGGCTTCCACCAGGGCATGATCGACAACGGCTACGGCGAAGCGGCGATCAAGACGCTGTGGGACATCCTGCTGCCGTTCTCGGACTACGCGTTCAACAAGGCGCACTCCGCCGCGTACGGCGTGGTCTCGTTCTGGACCGCGTACCTGAAGGCCCACTACCCGGCCGAGTACATGGCCGCCCTGCTCACCAGCGTCGGCGACGCCCGGGACAAGCTCGCGCTGTACCTCAACGAGTGCCGCCGGATGGGCATCAAGGTCATGCCGCCGGACGTCAACGAGTCCATCGGGTTCTTCGCCGCCGTCGGCGACGACATCCGCTTCGGCATGGGCGCGATCCGGAACGTCGGCTTCAACGTCGTCGACGACATCGTCGCCGCCCGCCAGGAGAAGGGCGCGTTCGAGTCCTTCCACGACTTCCTCCGGAAGATCCCGATCTCGTCGGCGAACAAGCGGACCGTCGAGTCCCTCATCAAGGCCGGAGCCTTCGACGAGTTCGGCGACAGCCGACGGGCGCTCGTGGAGATCCACGAGGGCGCGGTCGAGGCCGCCGTGAAGGTCAAGCGGGACGAGGCCCACGGCAACGTCGGCTTCGACTTCGAGTCGCTGTTCGCCGAGGTCGCCGAGGAGCACCCGGCATCCCTCACGGTGTCGCAGGTCCCGGAGCGGCCGGAGTGGTCCAAGCGCGACAAGCTGGCGTTCGAGCGGGACATGCTCGGGCTCTACGTCTCCGACCACCCGCTGGCCGGGCTCGAGATCGAGCTCGCGAAGCACCAGTCGGTCACCATCGCGGACCTGCTCGTCGCCGACGACTCCATCGAAGGTGAGACGGTCACCGTCGCCGGACTGCTGACCAGCGTGCAGCACCGGGTGGCGAAGACCAGCGGCAACCCGTACGGCATCGTCGACATCGAGGACTTCGGCGGGCAGATCGGCGTCATGTTCCTGGGCAAGACCTACCAGGAGTTCGGGCCGTCACTGGTGCCGGACTCGATCGTCGTCCTGCGCGGCCGGGTCAACGTCCGCGACGACGGCAAGGCGCTGCACGCGGTGAGCATGTTCCAGCCGAACGTCGGCGACGCGATGGGATCGGGGCCGCTGACCCTGTCCCTGCCCGAGCGGCAGGCGACCACCCGGACGGTGACCGAACTGGCCGCAGTCCTCGGACGACACCAGGGCGACACCGAGGTGCGGTTGAAGCTCCTCAAGGACGACGTCGCCCGGACGTTCGAGCTGCCCTTCCCGGTGAACCTGACGCCCGACCTGTTCGGGGAACTGAAGAGCCTGCTCGGGCCGCGCTGCCTGGTGTAGCGCCGGCGCAGGCCCGAGGCGCCGGGTCCGGGCGCTGGGTCAGGGCGTCCGGTCGGGACGGACGGGAGGCCCGTGGCGGGTCCGCCACGGGCCTCCCATCCTGACAGGCCCCCGTCCGGTGCGGCCGCGGCGTCACGGTCGTGGGTCGGGCGACCTCAGGGGACGACGTTGAGTCGGCCGGCGCGCTCCACGACGGTGCCCGTGCGGGGGATCCACACGGTGAAGCCGTCGACCTCGGTGCGCTCGAGCTGGTCGGCGTCGGACCGGAGGAAGGCGCGGACCTCGGCGCTCGGTGGGAACCGTCGATCGTCGCCGACCACCACGGCGGCGAACGGTCCGTCGTCGGGTTCCATCGACCCGCGGCCTGCGAAGTACGGTTCCGTGAGGGTCGGGGTGGCCGCGATGAACAGCACGCTGCCGGCAGCGTGCCCGTGGTCGTCGAGCCACTGGTCGACGCGGGCGATGCCGCTCGGGTGTGTGCGGGCGATCGTGACGCTCTCTCCGACCGCCGGGACCACGAGGGCGACCACCAGGACTGCCGCCACGACGCCGCCGATGGGCGACGGCAGGACGGTGGCCAGGCGGGTGATGCCGATCGCCGCGAGTGCGATGAGCAACGGCATCCAGGCGGCGTAGTAGTTCGCGAGTGCGATGTGGGCGACGAACGCGTAGAAGACGACGAGCAGGCCGAGCGCCGTCCCGAGGTACGCCACGAGTCGGCCCGGCCGGAGCACGAGGGCTGCGAACAGCCCGACGACGAACACGACGGTGGTGACCGCGCCGACCCCCGACCACAGGAACCAGGCATCGGCCCACCACGGCGCGAAGGCGTGGATCCGGCCCGCGATGCTGATCGGGTGTCCGTGCTCGTTCTGGCCGGCCTGGAACGTGACCATGGTCGTGATCGCGGAGCGGATGCCCATCGGCGCGTACAGGGCGACCGTGACCAGGACGAACGCGATCACCCACAGGCCGCCGGCGACCAGGAGCGAGCGTGTGCGACGGAAGAGCAGCGGCAGCAGGAGGAACGCCGGCAGCAGCACGACGGTGGACACCTTCGAGGTCACCGACATCGCGAAGAGCGCACCCGACACCGGCGCGAGCCAGGACCGGTCCGTCCTGATCCACGCCCACGCCGCCGCGAGGGCGATGACCGCGAACGCGATCATCACCGGGTCGAGCAGGGCGTACCGGTCCACCCGGGTGCCCAGGAAGCCGCGCGGGGTCAGGAGCCACATCGCCGCGACGAGCACGCCCGTCCAGAACCCGACCTCGCGGCGGAGCCACCAGAACAGCGTCACGCCGACTGCGACGACGAGGACCCCGACGACGATGCGTGGACCGAGCACCCCCTGGCCGAACAGGACCTGCGCGGCCCCGAAGAGGTACTTCGTGGTCGGCGGGTGCTCGCGGTTGGCGGAGAAGTCGCCGTGGAGGTACGCCCAGCCGGCACGGACGTAGACCGACTCGTCGCCGTGGACGTTGTGGCCCAGGAGGTTCCAGAAAGACTGGTAGAGGGCCCACACCGCGAGGACGACGAGGGCGCCCAGGCGGACGGGTCGAGACGCGGTCAGCGTGACCAGCGCCCTCCGGCTGTCGATGTCACGCACCGCGACCCGTGATCGCGCGGAGACGCGCCACGATCCGGGGGTTGCGTGCGCCGAGGGAGAGCGCGGTGAGGCGGCGGAACGACACGGTGGACCGGTGCACCAGCAAGCCCGTGGCCTCCGCGATGTCGGTCACCGCCTGCCAGCGCGCGCGCAGGGCGGAAGGGTCGATCTCGGTCTCGGCGACCACCTCGACGAGTCGCACCAGGTCCGCGGCACCGGTCCAGGCGGTGCTGCGGTTCTCGTAGCGTCGCAGCAGCCGGTCGAGGGCCGAGGCGCGGTGGTTCTCGACCGCGTGCGCCCACCGCGCGTCCTGGGCCACCGGGTCGACGAGGAGCCACCGTGGTGCATTCGCGTTCAGCGCGGAGAGCTGCGCGAACGTGGTCAGCGCGCCGAGGGCCACGGCGATGTCGAACACCTGGCGGGGTCGGCCGCCGACCGCGATCGCCACACCGGGGAGTTCCTGACGCGCTCGACGGATCTGCTTCGACGACACGACCACCGTGACGACCACGTGGTCGGGGGCGGCGGCGAGCACCGCGCGGACGCGAGCGAGCACCTCGTCGGAGAGGTCCAGGGGGACGTGCAGGGCCACGCGGACGACGTCGTCGTCGGGCAGGAACGTGTCGGCGAAGACGTCCACGGCGTCACGGTACCGGGCCAGGAACAGTGCGAGGGCGCCGGCGTAGAACGGGTACCGCTCGAGCAGGATCCGCTCGTGTTCGAGTCGGAGCGACGGTCCTCGGTCGCCGCTGAAGCTCGTCGACCCGGCGTGCAGGACGAGTGCCCGGTTGGCGAGCACCGCGGTGAAGCCGTGCTCGTTGATGCGGAGACAGAAGTCGTTCTCCTCGCCGTAGCCGGGGGAGAACACCTCGTCGAAGAGCCCGAACCGGTCGACCATCTCCCGACGGATGAGGAAGCAGAACCCCATCGCCACGGGGGCGACGGTGAAGCGGGGCAGGAGGTACTTCGTCCGGCCGTGGAGTTCGCGGGTCCGCCGTGGAGCGATCGTCGACCGGGGGTTGCGGCGCGCGAACGGGTAGGACGCGATCGTCGCGTTGTCGCTCCGAGCGCAGACGACGCCGATCGTGTCGTCCGAGCCGAGGACGGCGGTCATCTCGTCGAGGAAGCCGGGCATCGGCACCGTGTCACTGTTGAGGAGCAACACGTCGTTGCCGGTCTGGTCGAGTTCCAGGACGGCACGGTTGCAGTTCCCGACGAAGCCCAGGTTCGCTTCGTTCCGGACGTACTCGAAGCCGGGGTGCTCGCCGACGAGCTCCAGCAGGCGTCGCTCGACGGCGTCGACGTTCGGTCCGACGTCGTTCGCGAGCAGCACACGGTCGCGCTCGAAGTCGACCGTGTCGAGCAGGGCCTCGATGCAGCGTTCGAGGCCGGGCAGGTCGTCGTAGACCGGGACGACGATCGTCACCGGTCGGCGGTGCTCGCTCATCGGCCGGTCACCCTGCGCACCACGGCGCCCGGTCGGGACAGCAGCCGACCGACGGCGCCGGAGCGGCTCCGGAGGCGGGAGGCCAGCAGGCCAGCGGCAGCACGGGCGCTCGTCGCGCCGAGGGACGAGTACGCAGCGGGCAACTCGAACCAGTAGCGGGCCACCTGGGGGAGCCGGTAGCCCTCCGTGCCCACCAGGGCGGTGAGCCGGGCGATCGCGGCGGCGTTGTCGTGTCCGGAGCCCGTGACGGCGGCGAGCCGGTCCGGGGCAGCCGCACCGTGCCTCCTGGCCGTGGCGGGGTCCGACGCGTAGCCGGCCAGTGCCGCGGCCAGCCCGGCGGTGTCGTCAGCATCGAACAGGGCGCCGGTGACGCCGGGGTCGACGAGCTCGGCGCTCCCGCCCTCCCGTGTCGCGATCACGGGCTTGCCGAGGGCCATGTACTCGGCCGTGGTCCGACCGAAGGCCTCGATCGTCGACGCCGTCACGCACACGTCAGCTCCGTCGATGTAGGGGGCCGGCGCGTTCTGCTCGCCGGCGAAGACGACGTGGTCGGCGACGCCGAGTTCGCGCGCGCGTGCCGTCAGCCGCTGGTCCTCGCCGGGCTGCTTCCAGCTGCCGACGAAGCAGACGCTCGCGGTGATGTCGCGGTCACGGAGCAGGCCGAGCGCCTCGATCACCCGGTGCTGGCCCTTCGATGGCTCCACGCGGCCGACGACGACGATGCGGAGGCCCGGGTCGGCCTGGGGGAACGGCTGCACGGACGGCTCGGCAGCGCGCGTGGCCTCGAGCCGGGCGACGTCGACCGACGGGTACGCGATAGAAATTTCCTCTGCGGGCATGTAGCGGGCGAGGTGGTCACGCATGGCGCCGGAGTTCGTCACGACCGCGCCGGCGAGCAGGCCGATGTCGCCGAGGGTCGCGGCCCGTCCGGTCTGGAAGTGCAGACCGTGGTCGAGGTCGCCGTACTCGCGGACGAACCAGGCCTGGGGGATCCCGAGCACGGCGGCGGCGAAGGAGGCCCACGGCGCGACCAGGGTGTTGGTGACGACCAGGTCCGGTCGCTGACGCTCGTAGTGGCGGATGATCGCGCTCACCGCCGCGTAGTCGACGGTCGCGAACGCCGCACGTTCGGCCGCGGGGGCCGGTTGTGGGCTCGGCACGGCCCACCCGCGGTACCGGAAGGCGTCGTACTGCCAGCCGCGTTCGTCGAGCGCCTCGATGAACTTGCCGCGGGGTGCCTTCGTGACGAAGTGCGGGGTGAAGTCGGGGTCGGTCGCCGCCCAGTCCTCGACGAAACGGAGGAGGGACCGCTCTGCGCCGCCGAGGTTCACCGGCGCGGTGGAGTGGTTGGCGAAGCTGACGAGCACCTGTCGACACTACTGGATTCACCGACAGTTCTTCAGTAATCCATCAGATCGCCGTGTCCTGCGCCTTGTGGCGAAGCGTCGGCGCGGGCTGCGCCACGCCACTGTGCGAGAATGTCTCGTCCCCGAACCCTGCACCAGGAGCGCTCCGCTGCGCCCCGGAGGAGTCAGCAACCGAAGCATGACGTACTTCAACGACCTGATGGCGTCGCGCGAACTGCTGGCCAACCTCACCGCACGCGAGGTCAAGGGCAAGTACCGGCGCACCGTCTTCGGGCAGCTGTGGTCATTGATCAACCCGCTCGCGACGATGCTGATCTACACGATCGTGTACTCGTTCATCTTCCGGGCCCGGCTCGAGGTGGGGGACCCGAGCGGTCTGCAGATCTACCCGCTCTGGCTCATGTGCGGACTGCTCCCGTGGATCTTCGCCCGCAACGTGATCAACGCCGGGATGACGTCGATCGTCGCGAACGGCTCGCTCATCAAGAAGGTCTACTTCCCACGGATGACGCTGCCGCTGGCCGCCGTCGGTTCGTTCGGGTTCACGTGGCTCGTCGAGATGGGCGTCCTGCTCATCGCACTGGCGGTCTTCGGATCGAAGTGGTTCGTGTTCCTGCCCGTGATCGCGCTGACGATGGTCTTCCTCGCCATGTTCTCCGCCGGGATCGGACTCATCCTCTCGATCGTCAACGTCCACTTCCGCGACATGCAGCACCTGGTGGGCATCGGCCTGCAGATGTGGATGTACCTGTCGCCGATCATCTACCCCCTGTCGCTCGTCCAGAACGCCGCGGACAAGGCCGGGCACCCGTGGATCATCACGGTCTACAAGCTCAACCCGATCGAGCGGTTCTCCGAGGTCTTCCGCAACCTCATGTACGACAACCGACTGCCGGAATGGGGCGACCTGGTCGCGTGCGCACTCGCCGGGTGCGTCTCGCTCGCGATCGGCTACGTCGTCTTCTCCCGCAACGAGAAGAAGTTGGCCGAACTCCTGTGAACGATGCTGCTGTCACCGTCGAGAACGTCTCCAAGCGCTTCCGGATGTACCACGAGCGGAACGACTCGCTGAAGAGCATGGTCATGCGTGGCAAGAAGTCCGTGCACGAGGACTTCTGGGCACTCAAGGACGTCTCGTTCGAAGTGCCGCAGGGCACGACCTTCGGCCTCATCGGCAAGAACGGGTCCGGCAAGTCGACCCTGCTGAAGTGCCTGGCGAAGATCCTGTGGCCGGAGGAGGGCTCGATCACCGCCCGAGGCAAGCAGGCGTCACTGCTCGAGGTCGGCTCCGGTTTCCACCCGGAGCTCTCCGGCCGTGAGAACGTCTTCCTCAACGGTTCGATCCTCGGGATGAGCCGGAAGGAAGTGACGCGGAAGTTCGACGAGATCGTGTCGTTCTCGGGCGTCGGCCACTTCATCGACCAGCCGGTGAAGAACTACTCCTCGGGCATGTACGTCCGACTCGGGTTCTCCGTCGCTGTCGCCGTCACGCCGGACGTCCTGGTCGTCGACGAGGTCCTGGCGGTCGGGGACGCGACGTTCCAGAAGCGGTGCCGCACGAAGTTCAAGGAGATGAAGGCGGAGGGCCGCACGGTCATCCTCGTCTCCCACTCGATGGCGACCGTGAAGGACATGTGCGACGAGGTCGCCTGGCTGAACGAGGGCGAGCTCCAGCAGATCGGCAAGACGGAGGACGTCGTGGCCGCTTACAACAAGACCGTCTGAGCGTTCGCACGACGGCACGAGGGGACAGAGTGGATCTGCAGCAAATCGCGACGACGTCGTCGCGTCACCGGTTCTTGGTGAGCGCGGTGTTCGCCGTGTACAACGTGGCCCGGTACCTGCCGGACCTCCTCGCGTCACTCGAACGCCAGACACTGGCGGTCGAGTCGGTCCAGCTGGTCTTCGTCGACGACGGGTCCACTGACGGCAGTCTCGAGATCCTTCAGCGCTGGTCGGAGGCGCGTCGGGCGCACGTGGTCGTCGTGAGCCAGACGAATGCGTGGGTGGCTGCTGCGCGTAACGCGGGCATGGAACACGTCGACGCCGAGTGGGTGACCTTCGCGGACCCGGACGACGTGTTCGACGACCGCTACTTCGAGGAGGTCGTCAAGTTCGTCAATCTGCATGGCGCGCCGCGCGTGGGGATGCTCGCGACCCATCAGCTCCGTCTCAACGAACGCGGCGAACTCGTCGACAGCCACCCGCTGCGGGTCAAGTTCGCCAAGGGATCGCGCATCATCGACATCGACCAGGAACCGGTCATCCAGATGGCCGTGAACTCGGCGTTCTTCCGCTCCGACGTGATCCGTGAGCACGATGTGCGGTTCGACGGCCGGATCCGGCCGGTGTTCGAAGACGCGCACTTCATCGGCCGTTACCTCCTGGCCTCCCGGATGCACGACATCGGTGTCCTCGCCTCCGCCAAGTACCACTATCGGATCCGCGGCGATGGAACCTCTCTGATGGAGTCGCACTTCGACCACCCGGGCAAGTACACCGACGTCCTCCGTCACGGACACCTGGATCTGCTGCAGGAGGCCGCCGGACGGGGCGACGTCCCGAGGTGGCTCGAGAACACCCTGCTCTACGACCTCTTCTGGTACTTCAAGAACGAGCGAGCCCTCAATTCATCGTCCGCGCTCGCGCCCGTGCACACGTTCGACGAGTTCCATGACCTCGTGTCGGCGATCCGATCGCGCATCTCGGACGACGCCATCAACTCCTTCGACTTGATGAGCGTCGAGTACGCGGTCCGGAAGGCGCTGCTCATCGGGTACTCCGGCGCCCAAGAGCGCCCGCGGTACGTGAAGCTCGAACGGGTCGATGAGGTGCGACAGCACGTGAAGCTCAGCTACTGGTTCACGGGCGACCGTCCGGCGGAGCGCATCACCACCGATGGCGTCGAGGTCCTACCGGTGCACGAGAAGGTCCAGGACCTGGTCTTCTACGGCCGGCCGGTCCTGCGGCAACGTCACATGTGGATCGAGCGCGGCCGTCTCAGCCGGATCTGGATCGACGGCGAGGTCGTTCCGTTCAGCCGTGGTGAGCGGCACGAGGCCGACGAGACACTGACCCGCCGTCAACTGCACCCGCAGATCATCGGACAACGGAAGGCGCTGCAGAACCGCTGGTCGGACGTCTCAACGCCCGCACTGCAGTTCGTGAAGCGGCAAGCTCGTGGCGTTTACGACGACTTGCGCTCGGGCAAGTACCGACGGCGGACCGAGGACGCCGTGCTGGGGGTGACCGTCCGTTCGCGACGGGTCCGCGCGAAGTACGAGAACGCCTGGGTCTTCATGGACCGGAACACCGACGCGAACGACAACGCGGAGCACCTGTACCGATGGGTGCGGGCGAACCGACCCGAAGTCAATGCCTGGTTCGTCCTGGACCAGAAGTCGAAGGACTGGGCACGTCTCGCTGCCGAGGGCTTCCGGCTCGTTGCCCACGGGACTCCTGAGTGGCGGAAGCTGATGCTCCACGCGGTTCATCTCGCGTCGTCCCACATCGACGTCTACGTCGTCAACCCACTCCCTCGGTGGAGGTACGGGAATCCGCGCTTCTCTTTCACCTGGTTGCAGCACGGCGTCACCAACTACGACATCTCGCGCTGGGTGAACGCCAAGCCCGCGGAGCTCTTCGTCGTCGTCACTCCGCAGGAGAAGCAGTCCATCGCCGGCGACGGCCCGTACACGTTCACGGACCGTGAGGTGGTGCTCACTGGCTTCCCGCGTCACGACGAACTCCTGCGGAAGCGCCGTGCCACGTCGGGCGCCGAGCGCGACCTCATCCTGGTCATGCCCACCTGGCGGAAGAAGCTCGCTGGTGCTCAGGTACCAGGGAGCAACGAGCGGCTGAAGAACCCGGACTTCCCGGCGAGCCAGTTCGCGCTCGAGTACAACGCTCTCATCGGATCCGAGCGCCTCCGTGACGTCGCAGTCCGCACCGGCAAGCGCGTCGTCTTCATGCCCCACCCGAACATGCGCCCGTACCTGGATGACTTCGAGGTGCCGGACTGGGTCGAGGTCTGGGACTACGGGACTCGCAACGTGCAGGACGTCATCGCGCGTGCCGCCCTGATGATCACGGACTACTCGTCCCTCGGGTTCGAGGCAGCCTTCCTCGACGTGCCGCTCGTGTACTTCCAGTTCGACGCGTCGTCGTTCTTCGACGGATCACACGTCGGACGCCGTGGGTACTTCGACTACCAGCGGGACGGGTTCGGCCCCGTCGCCACGAACGTCTCTGCGGTGGAGGCGGCCGTGGAGACGATCGGCGCCGACGGCTTCCACTCCGACGCCGTGTACCTGGAACGCACTCGAAACGCGTTCGTCACCCGAGACGAACAGAACAGTCAGCGCGTGTTCGAGGCGATGCTGGCATTGGATGGCGGACCGCGGTCCGCCCGGACGATCGTCACCGAGGTCGACCAACCGGCGCGCTGAAGTGACTTCGGGGGCGTTCGTCGCAGCTTGTACTGCGGCTGTCACCGGCGTGTGGGGACACGAACCCTGGCCTCGATCATGTTGTGGTCGGACGGGATCGTCGTCGTGCCTGGGTTCCAGTTGTTGACGAACTCGTCGCTCCCTTGGATGCCCTGCGTGAGGATGTAGTCGATGCGCTGGCCATCACCGTTCGGGTCGTCCACCTGTCCGGAGGCGGGGAGGTAGGCGTTGTAGGTGGGCTTGCTCGTCCCGTAACGGTGCTGTGACGCTGAGGCGTCGTAGAAACCGGCCCTGACGAGCGTCGGCTGTGCACCGTCCACCGCGTCCTCCGGGTACCGGTTGTCGTTGAGGTCGCCCCCGAGGATGACGGGTAACCGACGACCGCTGCTGTCCGCCGGGTTGATTCGGTTGAGCGCCGTGATCAGCTGTGCCGAGTTCTTGCCCAACAGTGTCTTCCGCGGTTCCGCGTACGAGCTCGACGGGATGCCGTAATGCGCGGCGACGACGATGAAGGTCGCGCCGGTTCCGTCGGCGGCTCGGAACTCAGCCCAGGGGGTGTTCGTGTCCGGCGCACTCGCCTCGGGGTAGACCTCGTAGTCCTTCACTCCTGCGAGGACTCCGTGGTCGACGACGCTGTACTTCGTCGGGTTGTACATGATTCGGTTGCCCTGGTGGGAGGCACTCACGGTCATCGGTGCTGTGTCGACCAGACGGAGCTCCGGCAGGCGGCGCGCGAGGTCGAGGTAGGCCTGCTCGGATCCGCGGCCTGCCGCCGAACCGCTTGCTTCCAACAGCGTGAGGACGTCAGGGCCCTTGTCCTTGATGACGTCGGCGATCGCGGGAGCGCGGGTCGACCACGCCGGCGCGCCGTTCTGCTCACAGCCCGAGCAGAGGACGTTGTAGCTCGCGATGTGCAGTGGGTGGTCAGTCGTGACCGGAACCGTCGGCTTCGGCCATGCGCGGACCTGGACGGACTTGCGCACGGACGCGGGATCGAAGTAAGTGTTCCTGGCCATGGCTCGGACGTAGATCGGGTTTCCGTACGCGACCGAGGTGAGGTCCGCGTCCGATGTCGGTAGCGTCCAGGTTCGCGTCGCCGGATCGAAAGCAGACGACCACGGCGTGGTCTTCGCTGCCCATCGGTCGGGAACCCGGTTCTCGTTGGGTCCGGCGGACCAGCGGACCTGGTAGTCGCTCGCGTCGGCGACCTCCGGGATCGAGACGCTGACTGCTCCCTTGGCCGGTGCCGCCGTGATGGGACCGAACGTCCCGACGGCGTGCGGGCGGAGCACCGCGGTCACCGTCCTGGCCCAGGCGCCGGCCGTTGTCCCGTTCTTCGCTGCGACGGTGACGTAGTACGTCGTACCCGGAACGAGTCGCGTCATCCACGCGCCGACTCCGGTCGAGTCCTTGTACGTCGGACTCCCGAGGTCAGCGCGGCTCGACCACTTCGTGACGTAGCTCGTTGCGCCGGGCACGGCTTTCCAGGTCATCTTGACGCTCTTGCCGGCCCAGTCCTGAGTCGCCTGCGAGACCGCGGTCACCTGCGCCGGCTTCGTGGCTGCCGATGCCGGCCCCCCGACGGCTCCGGGGAGGAGCGCTCCGCCTCCGATCAGCACTGTTGTCAGTCCGAGCGCGATCGCGATGCGTCTCATGAAGAACCCCTGATTCCTGTCCCTGGCGTTCCAGCAGGATAGACCGCCCGTCCTACTGCCGGTAGAGAATGCCTCAAATGGTCTAGTGTTTCGGGGTGCCGAGAACGCGCCTGACACACCTCCGCTCCGACATCCAGGGACTCCGTGCCCTGGCGATCGGCCTGGTCGTGCTCTACCACCTCTGGCCGAACCGCCTCACGGGTGGCTACGTCGGTGTCGATGTCTTCTTCGTGATCTCCGGATTCCTCATCACGAGTCATCTCGTCGGACTCATCGAGCAGCAACGAAGTCCTCAGCTGCTGGTGGGCTTCTACGCTCGCCGGATCCGCCGCCTCGCACCTGCGGCGATCGTGGTCACCGCGAGCGTGCTGATCACCACCCTCCTCGTCCTGCCGGCGACGAGTTGGGCGCCGACGGCCTGGCACGTGCTCGCGTCGACATTCTTCGTGGAGAACTGGCACCTTGCGGCACAGTCCGTGAGCTATCTCGAGTCCGCATCCCAGCCGAGTCCGCTGCAGCACTTCTGGTCGCTGTCCGTCGAAGAGCAGTTCTACATCGTCTGGCCCGTCCTGCTGCTCCTCGCAGCGGTCATCGGCAAGACGAAGCCGCATCGTGCCATCGCCCTCACCATCGGCATCGTCGCGCTGCTCAGCGTGGCGTGGGGTGTCACGCACACGGCGCTCGATCCCGACGTGGCGTTCTTCGACACTTCGGCGCGTGCGTGGCAGTTCGCCGTCGGCGGTCTGCTCGCCTTCCTCCCGGTACCCCATCGGTCGCTGCGCGCTGTCCTGCCGTGGATCGGCGTCATGGCGGTGGGCTGTTCGGCGCTGCTGTTCACTGATGCCACCCCGTTCCCCGGCATCGCCGCGGTGGTCCCGACGCTCGGTGCAGCGATGGTGATCGGTGGACGCAGCGACGAGGACTCGACCTGGTCGTGGGGGTTTCTGTCCCGCTTTGGTCCGGTGCGCTGGCTCGGCGACGTCTCGTACTCCGCCTACCTCTGGCACTGGCCCCTCATCGTCCTCCTGCCACAAGTGATCGGCCGGGATCTCGATCTCCGCCTCAAGCTCGGAATCCTGGTCGGAACGCTGGTGCTCGCCGGGCTCACCTACACGCTGGTCGAGAACCCCTTCCGGAAGAGCCGGCGTCTCTCGTTCCCGCGTCGACGCAGTTACATCGCCGGGGCTCTCGCCGCTGCTGTCCTCGCGAGCGCCGCGCTCGGATCGGTCGGTGTCGCGACCGCCGCGAGCGACGCCGCTGACGCGGCGCTCATCGCGAAGGTCACGAAGGGACATTCCTGCTACGCCGCCGCCGCAGTGAGCGGCCGTGAGTGTCGCGATGCCTTCGGGACGGTGGACCGCGCAGAGCTGCCGGCTCCGCTCGCCGACAAACCCCTCGCATGGCAGGACGACTGCATCGACGACGTCACCCAGAACACCCAGAAGCTCTGTGAGCTCGGCGACCCGGACGGGACGACGACGGTGCTGCTCTGGGGAGATTCGCACGCCGGCGCCTGGTCCTCGGCCTTCGACATCGCCGGAAAGATCGAGCACTGGCGTGTCATCGTCGCGGCGCGCAACAAGTGCCCATCTTCCCTGGTCGCACCGGAGGCCACGTCCTTCGGTGAGGCGCTCCCGGCGGACCAGCAGCGGTGGTGTGCGGATCGCAACCGGTGGGTGAGCGAGACGGTCGTCCCTCGTGCCGATCGTGTCGTCCTTGCTGATCTCTGGGCGAACTACGTGTTCCCCGGCGATGCTGGGAAGCAGGATCTCGGCTACGAGCAGGTCATCGACGCGGTCCAGGACGCCGGGCGTGACGTGTCCCTGATGCAGCACGTCCCGTTGACGGGTCGGACGCTCGAGGCGAAGGTCTGGGGACCCAACTGCCTCGCCGAGGAGCCCGCCCCGGCATGCTCGAACCCCGTGGCGACGGCGTACCCACCGTCGACGTCCGCAGTGTTCCGCGGGCTGGTGAAGGACGGCTACGGAAACCGCGTCCGCTACGTTCCCGTACACCAGGAGTTCTGCGACGACGACCGCTGCTTCTCCGGGATCGGCGGCGTGTCGGTGTACTTCGACGGATCGCACCTGTCACACACCTACAGCACTTCGCTCGGGCCGTGGTTGGCTCGTGCCCTCGACCGAGCCGACACGCTCGGTGATTCCGACTTCACGGCTCCGGCCGGATGAGCACGTCGCCGGCCCTGTCCGTCATCGTCCCCGCCCATGACAGTGCCCCCTGGATCACCGAACTCCTCGAGACGGTCCTGGCCCAGGGGGTCGACCAGATGGAGGTCCTGGTCGTCGAGAACGGCTCAACCGACGACACGGCTGCGCTCGTCGCAGCGGTGTCGGCCGGGGACTCACGCGTCCGCCTGCTGCGGTCGAACGTCGGCAGCGCCGCAGCGGCCCGGAACGAGGGGGTCGACGCGGCGACGGGGGAGTACCTCGTCTTCGCCGACGCTGACGACCTCGTGCCGGACGGGGCGTACCGGGCAATGCTCGACGCTGTCACGGCGAGCGGTTCGGACATGGTCGTCGGCGACCACCTGAAGTTCTCGGCGACCGAGACCTGGAGCCCGACGGCTCGATGGCACCTCTTCGAGGCCCCACGTCGGGCGGTCGCGCCGACGGAGGTTCCGGCGCTGTTGTCGGGCCGAGCTTGCTGGAACCGTGTGTTCCGCCGCTCGTTCTGGGAACGTGCGGGACTCCGCTTCCCGGAGGTGCCGAGCGTCGAGGACATCGAACCGATGACCCGTGCCGTTGCCGCAGCGTCGAGGGTCGACGTCGTTGAAGACTGTGTCTACCTCTACCGCGATCGGGGCGACGGAACGTCGCTCTCACTCCGTGCGGACGTCGCGGTGACGGACCGGTACCTCCGGCAGGAGCTGCACTGCGCGAGGCTGGTGGCGGAGTACCCCGCCCTGCGGAGTCAGCATGCCGAGATCGTGTTGGATGCTGACGGATGGGCGCACCTGCACCGGTTCCTGCTCAGCGGTCCGGACGCAGCAGCAACGGCAGCCGTCGCCGACGCGCTGGCCCCGCTCATGGCGGCGATCGGTCTCGACGGGCTCGTGGACGTCGCTCCGCCGCGTCGGACGCTGTGGCACCTCGTCCTGGCCGACGAGTGGGCAGCAGCGGAGCGCTTCGCCAAAAACGCCGCGAGCGGGGACGCCACCGAGCGGGCAGTCGCGTGGATCGGTGCGCTGTCTGCCCTCGGACGAGCCGGCAGGACGAGCACGAGCGACGTCGCCGCTCTGGTGGCGGACGGATTGCTCCCGGCGTTCGTGAACGCCGCTGACGCCGTCGATCCAGCAGACGTCGGCGCGTGGATGCCACAGCTCCGTGCGCTCCCGCTCCCGGCCGCCCGCGATGGGCTGGTCGGTGTCATGGCGGAAGCGGTCCGGGCAGGAAGCCCAGAGGACGTCATCGCTGCATCCCGCCTCCGCCACGTGGTCCCGTTGGTCGTCGACCAGGCGGAACCGACCGGTTCGGGACTCCGGCTCGGCGGTCCGATGCCAGCCGGTGCCGCGCCTCCGGCATTGACGCTCGTCATCTCCGACGGCGAGGTGCGCCTGCCGGTGACGGTCGAGGACGGCGGCCGACGGTGGCTGGTCGACCTCTCGGCGGACGGCCTGACCGTCGGCAGGCACACGGTGGAGGTCGTTTCCGACATGTCCGAGGTCCGGCTGCCGGTCGTCACCGCTCGGATGGCCCTGCCGCCGTTGCCCGCGGCGGACCCGCTGCAGCCGCTCGCAGACCGGCGCGACGGATGGCGCTTCCTCGTCGATCGGCGAGCAGCACCGCAACGGGGACTCGCATCGGCGTTGCGGCGCGTTGCCCGCCGCATGCGCTGAAGCCTCGCAGGACCTCCGGCCGCCTGCCGTGACCTGCCGGGTACGGCCAGCGACGGTTCAACCGACTGCGGAGACCCGGTCCAGGAGGTCGGCGTACCGACGGGAGACCGGGAACGGCATCAGACGACGGCTGGCGGCCGTCGCTGACCGGACTGCTCCTGCATGCCACTCGACGTCCTCCCTCGCGAGCATCTGCGCCAGCGACCCCGCAGCGTCCCCGGTGTCGAACCACCGGATCCACCCTTCGTCCCCGAACTCCGCCCGCAGGTGCGCCTCGTCCGGCAGCACCGCGGGGACGCCGAACGACGCCGCCAGGTGCAGGCTGCCGGAGTTGAGCACGCGCCGGTAGGGGAACACGGCGACGTCCGCTGCGCGGAACCATCGCTGGACGTCGACGTCGTCGACGTGGTCGTGCTCGCGGACGGCGCGCAGGTCGTCGCCGAGGAGCCGGTCGATCGCGACCCGATCCTCGTCCGATGTCCGGCCGGCGAGCAGCAGCACGGGGCGCTGGTCGGCGGGCAGGCGTCGGACGGCGTCGACGAGCACGTCGAGGCCTTTGTAGGGGCGCATCTGCCCGAACGCCAGGACGGCGTGGTCGTCGGGGCCGAGGCCGAACGACGCGCGAGCGTCGTCTCGCGTCATGGAACTCGGGTAGACGCCCTGGTAGCTCGGGTGCGGGATGTGCACGACTCGAGCCGGGTCGAGCGAGTAGTGCGGTGCCACCGCGGCAGCGGTCGCGGCGTTCATCACGTGCACGGCGTCGGCTATCTCGGCCAGGTACCGATTCAGCTCGACTTCGAGGTCGAGGTGCCGGGCGTCGTGGGGCAGGATGTTGTGCACAGTCCAGACCAGCTTGGTGCCACGGTCGCGCGCCGCGTCGACGGCGGAGCGGAAGCGGTCGAGCCGGACCTGTGCCGCGTCGAGGTCGTCGTCGGCGCGCTGCACGATCGGCGCGGTCCAGTGCATGTGGAAGACGTCGCCGGCGCCGAGTCGGCCGAGGTGCTGCTCGAGCACCTCCAGCCGGAGGCTCTCGAGGACGTGCCACCTCCGCGCGCGGGGCGCGAGCAGCATGAGGTTCAGGTAGGGGTTGTCGCGGTAGGCGGGGAACACCGCGAGCTGGCGATCGGACACCGCCCGATCCTACGGGCGACGGTCAGTCGAGCGTGGCGACGATGTGTTCGGCTTCGTGCAGGACCGAGCAGAACGCCAGTCCGTCGAGACCGAGCGCATCGCGCTTGCTGATGACCGCACCGCAGACGACGCACTGGGTCGTGGAGTTCGACCGGATCACATCGGAGAGGAGCGACATGCCTCGATGATGCGCGCCCGAGGTGAACGGGAGGCATCAGCGTCCTCGGAACGCGGTGAACGTCTGACAAGCCCGCGTTCAGGGGACGGACGTCAGTGCCGTGACGACCGCCTTCGCACTGGGCTCCGTCACGACGACCGCGAAGTCCCCGTCCGCCACATGCTGCCCCGCGGCGAGCCACACGGCGTTCCGGGCCCCCGGCTGCGGCACCCAGGAGGGATCGCTCCCGGCGACGAGCACGGTGACGTCGTCGAGCCCGCTGGCCCCTCGGTACCAGGACGTCGGCATGTCGACCTGCACGGCGTGTCCCGCGCTCTCGAGCGCGCCGACGAGCGCGGTGACGTCCGCGGGTCGGGTCCCGTCGTGCTTCACCGCGACCCGGAGGCCCGTGGCGCCCGGTTCGCGGACGACGACCGGCCGCGACGACCGCACCGTCACGGCGTGTCCCTTCGGCAGGCCCGGCTCGACTCCGAGGTACCGGAGCCCAGCGCCCTCGTACCGGTCGGCCGCATCGGCGTCCGGGTAGCGCCCGCGCCACCGCTCGTCGAACACGCGGCGGTTCTCGATCCGCGCGTCGTCCCGCCCCGGTGTCCGGCTCTCGTGGTGGACGACGACCGAGGCCGGTTCGACGACGAACGCGGCCCCCGGCCCGGCGGCGGCGAGGGCGCGCAGACACAGGTCCACGTCCTCCAGCCCGTTCGCGTAGACGGGGTCGAAGCCGTGCCAGCGGATCAGGTCGTCGGCCCGGAAGGCCGCGGCCGCCGCGGTGATCGCCGTGAACCGCCGGGAGGCCGGGGTCCGGAACGCACGGTCCGCGTCGTACCGCGGGTGGTCGGCGAGGAAGTGCCACGGCAGGACCTTGTCGCCGCCGAAGACGGTGCCGGCGGCCTGGACGACACCGTCCGGGTAGACGAGGAGCGGTTGGACACCGAGGACCGTCGGGTCCTCGAGTGCCGTGACGAGGGGTCGGAGCCAGCCGGGTGTCACCTCGGTGTCGTTGTTGAGCATCACGACGGTCGCGCCGGTGGTGCGTGCGAGTCCGAGGTCGCTGCCGAGCGCGAAGTTGCGGTTCCGGTCCTCCCGCTGGAGCACCACCCGCGGGTCGCCGCCGAACCAGGCGTCGAGGACGGCGGAGACCGAGCGCGGTGAGCCGTTGTCGACGACCACCACCTCGACGTCGTCGCCGTCGTGGTCGGCGGCGCCGAGCACGGTGTCGACGGCCCGCCGGGTCATCGTCCAGTCGCGGAAGACCGGCATCACGACCGACACCCGGTCACGCACCCGGTCGGGGGCGGCCGCGGCGAGAGCGTCCCAGTCGATGCGGTGCCGCGCGAGCGCGACCTCCTGCCAGGACGCTGGCTGGCCCGACGAGACACGGCGGGGGTCGCGGACGTTGTCGTAGTCCACCCCGATCACCGGGACGTACTCGGGGACCGCAGCGTGTGCTGCGATGCGGAGCAGCCACTCCCAGTCGATCCACCGGCGCAGGTCCTCGTCGAAGGGGCCGACGGCGTCGGCGACGTCACGACGCACCACGAGGGCGTTGAGGTCGATGAAGTTGCCGGCGAGCAGGTCCTCGCGGGTGCCGTCCTCGCCGCGGAACGTCTCGACCGGGGCGGTGGCGTCATCGGCGTTGTTCGCCCCGGTCATCCGGAGCCCCGTGTGCACACCGGGTGCGTCGCCCTCGAGCAGGGCCGCGAGGGCGGCGCTGAGGTGCTGCGGACGCCAGGTGTTGTCGGCGTCGAGGAAGGCGATGAACGAGCCGGTCGCGGCGGCCAGTCCGGTGTTCCGTGCCGCGGCGGCTCCGCCGTTCTCCCGTTCCAGCAGCCGGATGCGCGCATCGCCGGCGGCACGGGCGCGGACGACGTCGACGGTGTCGTCACCCGACCCGTCGTCGACGACCAGGAGCTCCCAGGTGGTGTGCTCCTGGGCGAGGACCGAGTCGATCGCTGCGCCGACGACGTCGGCCCGTCGGTACACCGGCAGCACGACGGAGACGAGCGGCTGCTCGGCGTCGCGGCGGGCGTCCCCCCGCGGGTAGCGCGCCGACAGGTCGAGCGTCTCGGGCCCGTCCCAGGACGACCGGTAGCGACGGCGCGTCCGGTGCTGGGCGGCGGCGAACTCGCGAGCGCCCTGCAACGCGGCGGCGCGTGCGACTCCCCAGGTCGGTGCCGGGCCACGACGGCCGGGAGGCACGGGGAGCGCAGTCACGTCCGTCGCGTTCCGCAGGAAGTGCCGCAGCGCATCGAGGGTGGACGCTGGGCGGGAGGGCGCCGGCACCGAGGCGGCGTACACGCCGGCGTCGAAGAGCGGTCCGGTCTGGAAGAGCTCCGGTCCCTCCTGGTGCAGCGCGTCGTACCAGGACATCGCGGGTGCCGGCTGGTGCTCGCGCATCCACTCGTGCTCGGTGAGCGGGCTGAGCGACAGACCCCGCTGCCCGTCGTTGTGGACGTAGAAGGCGATTGCCTCCTCGTCGGTCGCGAAGGTCCGTCCCGTCTGCGCCTCGAGGTACTCCCGGTCGAGCACGCCGAACTCGGCGATGCGTCGGGCCCAGCGGTCGAGTCGGTCGGCGACGGTCAGGGGCTTCTCGGGGCCCCGCAGCTGCCGGGCGAACCGCCGTGCGACCCGGCCGATGCCCCCACGGTCGGCCATCAGCGGCGACCCGGCAGACGCGAGGCGACCTTGGCGATCGCCTGGCCGGTGCGGAACGACCGGCTGCCGCGCAGGTCGTCGAGCTCGCGGCGCAGTCGTCCGACCTCGTCGGAGGCGCTGTCCGCGACGACGTCGGCGGCGGTGACGTCGAGGGGCAGCAGGGCCGACCACCGTTCCTCGAGCGCCGCCGAACGGTCCGCGAGCGGAGCGGCGATCCGGGCGTCGAGGCCCGCCCGCGCCCCGGCGAGCCCGCCGGGAGCGACGACCTCGGCGAACCGGTCGACGACGGCCGCGACGGTGTCGGCACCGGTCCGGTGTCGCCGCGAGGACCACGGGAGCGCCGGGGGAGCGGACCGGACGACGACGAGGTGCAGCGCGCGACGGTTCGCGGCGACGACCTCGGCCGGCGTCGGGTCCACGAGCACGGCGACGGCGACGAGGTCGTCGGCCGACGGAGGGTCCGTGGTGACGGTCCACGTGGCGGGAGCCGTCGTGCCGGCGGGGAGCCGTGCCTCCAGGGCGAAACCGTCCCCGAAGGCCGCGTCGACGTCGCGGACCAGTGCACCGGCGTCCGCGACGTGCCGCAGGTCGACCGCGAGGCGTGGCGTCGAACCGCTCGGCACGAGCGCGTCGGCGAACCGCTCCGTCGCGGTCATGCCGTGTCGCTGGTACGCGGCGACCGCGTCCGGCAGGAAGGGGTACCGCCGTTCCAGCTCGCGCTGGTGTGCCGCACGGAGGGCGTTGCGGTTGCCGGAGAAGCTCTTGCCGCCCGCGTGCAGGACGAGCGCCCGGTTCGCGATCTTGGCGAGCCAGCCGTGCTCCGCGATGCGCAGGCAGTAGTCGTTCTCCTCCCCGTAACCGGGGGCGAAGGCCTCGTCGAAGAGCCCGTGCTCCGTGACGAGCTCGCGACGGGTCAGGAAGCAGAAGCCCATCGCGACGGGCATCACCTGGGACACCGGCAGCAGCGGGGCGAGGGCACCCCAGACGGCACGCGTCCGGGCTTCGATCCGGGCCGCGCCACGGTTCGCCAGGCGGTACGGGATGCTCGCGATCGTGGCGTTGTCACTGCGGGCCGTCACGACACCGGTGCGGTCCTCGTCGAGGACCGCGAGCATGGCGTCGAGGAACCCGGCGGTCGGCACCGCGTCGCTGTTGAGCAACAGGACGGCGTCACCGCCGGTGTCGAGCTCGGTGACGGCACGGTTGCACGTCCCGACGAAGCCCAGGTTCCGGTCGTTGCGCTCGTACCGGAACCCGGGGCGCTCGCCGATGCGGTCCAGCAGGGCGGCCTCGATGGCGTCCGCGTCCGGGCCGCAGTCGTTCACGAGGAGCACCCGGTGCACCGTGGTGTCGAGGTGCTCGAGCAGCCCGTCCACGCAGCGCAGCAGCGACTCGAGGTCGCCGTACACGGGGACGACGACGAGGGTGGTGCGGGTCATCGGTTCTCTTCCTCGGTCTCGAGTGCGGCGCCGAGGGCGTCCGTTTCCAGTGCGGCGCCGAGGGCGTCGACGGCGGCGTCCAGCGGCCCGCCGAGGGCGCCGTCGGCGAGCCGGACGAAACCGGTCGGTCCGTCCGCGGCGACACGCCGGACGGCGTCGGCCACCGCGAGGCCGAGCGAGCGGGCGTCGGTGGGGACGGCCTGGAGGTTCGGGTGCAGCCCGGCGCGCGTGCCCCGGAACTCGTTGGTCACGACCCGTGCCCCGGAGATCGCGCCGTCGAACGGCGGGTGGCTCGGGTGCGGGCTGTGCTGCAGCGAGAGCACCACCCCGGTGGAGGCGATGAACCGGAAGTAGTCGTCCCACGGCATCGTGCCGTGCGAGACCAGCTTGACGTCGCCGGCGCCCCCGTCGAGCTCGACGTCCGCGTGCTGTTCACCGGCGGAGTGGAACTCGACCCGGATGCCGTCCGGGGCCAGCTCCTGCACGGCGATCCGGAGCGCGGCCACGCCGAGGCGGAAGAGGTTGCGGTGCTTGCTCGGTCGCCCGTAGAAGAGGACGCGGACGACCCCGCCGTCCTCGGCGACCGGGCGTCGGGCGGCGGCGACCCGTTCGAGCAACTCGACGTCCAGGTGCGGCGCGAACGTCGCGGCCGGGGCGATGTCGATGCCCTCGACGTCCGCCAGGTACCGACGCAGGGGCTCCGAGTTCACGAGCATCCGGAAGCCGGCACGGTAGGTCGACGCGGCGACGGCGTAGTCGGTGGACCACGCGCTGAAGCCCGGCTCGTAGTCCTGCACGAGGTACACGACCCGCTCGCGGGCGACGACACCGGCCGTCGCGGCGACGTCGAGCGGGTGCGCCGTCTTCCAGTGCGTGGCCAGCCAGATGTCCTGCGTCCCGAACACCGTGTCGAGCACGTCCTCGCGGCGGACGACGCGCACGCCCGGGCGTCCGTCGACCCGGGTGTCGGGGAAGCGGTCGGCGACGAGGGCCTCGGCCGCTGCGACGCTGTTGCCCGGCGTCGTCCAGCGGACCATGACGACCCGGACGCGCCGGCCCAGACGGTCCCCGAGCGCGATCGCGACGGCGAGGGCGGTCTGCACGCCGGCGAAGGCAGCCCCGTCGCGCAACTCGTCGACGACGAGCACGACCTCGGGCTCGCGGGCAGCGGTGCGGATGCCGGCCAGGGCCAGGCTCGTCTCGACCAGCCCCTCGTACGGGCGAGCCGCGCGGGGAGCACGGTCGCGCTCGCGGCGGGCGACACCGACGTCGATCCGCGAGGCGGTCCGCCCGAGCCGTTCCCGGACGTCGTTGCGGTAGTGCCCGTCGCGGGCGTAGCGCTCGTTCACGCGGACCAGGTCGGCGACGAGCCGTCGGGCCTTCTCGAAGTTCATCGACGCTCACGTTACCGGGACTGTCCCGCGGCCCGGGGATCCGGCCCGGTCATGGCCGGATCACTAGACTCGGAGCCCTCATGATGCAGCGAATCGACCTCCGTGGCGGGCTCCCCGGCCGTGCCGAACTCCTCCGACTCATGCCGCGTGCCGCAGGCGACGTCGGGCATGCGGTGGACGCCGCACGGGTGCTCGTCGACGACGTCCGCGACCGCGGTGCCGACGCGCTCCGGGAGCAGGCCGAACGGTTCGACGGGGGAGCACCCGAGCACGTCCGGGTGCCGGCCGCCGAGATCGACGCCGCCGTCGCCGGACTCACCCCCGAGCTCCGCGCCGCGCTCGACGAGGCGATCCGCCGCGTCCGCGCCGCGAGTGCCGCGCAGGTGCCGTCGCCGTCGGTGACCACCCTCGCGGACGGTGCCGAGGTCCACCAGCGCTGGCAGCCGATGCGTCGTGTGGGGCTCTACGTGCCCGGTGGCAAGGCGGTCTACCCCTCGAGCGTCGTCATGAACGTCGTGCCCGCCCAGGTCGCCGGTGTCGGGTCGATCGCGCTCGTGTCCCCGCCGCAGCGCGACCACGGCGGCGCGGTGCACCCGACGATCCTCGCTGCGGCGGGGCTCCTCGGCGTGCAGGAGGTCTACGCGATGGGCGGTGCCGGCGCGATCGGGGCGCTGGCCCACGGCGTGTCGGAGATCGGCCTCGAGCCCGTCGACCTGGTGACCGGTCCGGGCAACAACTACGTCGCGGCCGCCAAGCGCCTCGTGCGCGGCGTCGTCGGCATCGACTCCGAAGCCGGCGCCTCGGAGATCCTCGTCATCGCGGACGACACCGCCGACGCCGGGAACGTCGCAGCAGACCTCATCAGCCAGGCGGAGCACGACGAGCAGGCGGGCAGTCTCCTCGTGACGACGTCGGCCGCGTTCGCCGACGCGGTGGAGGCGGCGATCCCGGAACGGACGGCGGTGCTCGGGACGGCTGCGCGCCTCCAGACCGCCCTGGACGGACCGCAGTCGGCGATCGTCCTGGTCGACTCGCTCACCGACGCCGCGACCGTGAGCAACGCCTACGGGCCGGAGCACCTCGAGATCCAGACGGCGGACGACGACGCGGTGCTCGCCGACATCGACGCCGCCGGTGCGGTGTTCGTCGGACCGGACACCCCCGTCAGCCTGGGCGACTACCTCGCCGGGTCGAACCACGTCCTGCCCACCGGCGGCCAGGCGCGCTTCGGGGCCGGGCTGTCCGCGTCGACCTTCCTGCGCCCGCAGCAGGTGATCCGGTACACGGCGGCCGCCCTGGCCGAGGTCGCGCCGCACATCGTCGCGCTCTCGACCGAAGAGCAGCTGCCGGCGCACGGTGCCGCCGTGTCCGAGCGCACGAACCGCTAGCCTGAGGGCGCCATGTTCTGCCCCTTCTGCCGCCACCCGGACTCCCGTGTCGTCGACTCCCGGACGAGCGACGACGGAACCTCCATCCGCCGACGCCGCCAGTGCCCGAACTGTGGTCGACGGTTCTCGACCACCGAGACCGCCTCACTGAACGTGGTGAAGCGCAACGGTGTCCTCGAGCCCTTCAGCCGCGAGAAGATCATCTCCGGCGTGCGGAAGGCCTGCCAGGGTCGACCCGTCACCGACTCGGACCTCGCCGTGCTCGCGCAGCGGGTGGAGGAGATCGTCCGGTCCTCCGGCGCGAGCCAGATCGAGGCGAACGACATCGGCCTGGCGATCCTCAGCCCGCTGCGCGAACTCGACGAGGTCGCCTACCTGCGGTACGCCAGCGTCTACCAGGCGTTCGACTCCCTCGAGGACTTCGAGGACGCCATCGGCCAGCTGCGCATCGACCACCACAGCGCGTCCGGTGCGGATCGTCCCGCGGACGGTGCCAGCGCGTGAGCGGCCTGGAGTCCCTCGTCCGCGCCGGGTACGGGGTGGTCTTCCGGAACGTCTTCGCCAAGATGGACCCCGAGCGCGCGCACCACCTGGCGTTCAGCGTCATCCGGCTCCTCCCGCACGTGCCCGTCATCGGTGGGGCCGTGGAGCGGTACGCCAGGCCCTCCGCCGAGGACGGCATCACCACGATGGGGATCCACTTCCCGTCCCGCTTCGGTCTGGCCGCCGGGTTCGACAAGGACGCCCGCGGCATCGCCGGACTCGGCGTCCTGGGCTTCGGGCACGTCGAGGTCGGCACCATCACGGCACGCCCCCAGCCGGGCAACGAACGACCCCGGCTGTTCCGACTCATCCCGGACCGGGCGCTGATCAACCGGATGGGCTTCAACAACCACGGTGCCGTCAAGGCCGCCGGCCGACTGGAGCGTGCCCGCCGCAACCCGGGCCGACCGGTGATCGGCGTCAACATCGGCAAGAGCCGCGTCGTCTCCGTCGAGGACGCGGTCGAGGACTACCTCGAGTCCACCCGGCTGCTCGCCCCCTTCGCCGACTACCTGGCCGTCAACGTCAGCTCGCCGAACACCCCGGGCCTCCGCGGCCTGCAGGAACTCGACCAACTCCGACCGCTGCTCTCCGCGGTGCACGACGCCGCCGGCCGGACGCCGGTCCTGGTGAAGATCGCCCCGGACCTGACCGACGAGCAGATCGACGCCATCGCCGGACTCGCGGTCGAGCTGGGGCTGTCCGGGGTCATCGCGACGAACACGACGATCGAGCGGACGGGCCTCACCACGCCCGACGCGGACGTGCGGGCGATGGGTGCCGGGGGACTCTCCGGCGCGCCGCTCGGTGCCCGCTCCCTCGAGGTCCTGCGTCGCGTGCGCGCTGCGGTGCCCGCCGGGTTCTGCGTCATCGCGGTCGGTGGCGTCACCTCCGAGGCCGACGTCCAGGCCCGGATCGCCGCCGGTGCCACGCTGGTGCAGGGCTACACGGCGTTCCTCTACGAGGGTCCGACCTGGGCGATGCGCATCAACCGGCTGCGGCGGAAGCGCCTGCGGCGACGCTGAGGCCGCGGCTGGCAAGTGGCCGCGTGCGGCGCGTCGTGGCGCCGGCGTCTCGGTGAGACGCCGCCTTCCGCGGGAGACGCCCCGGACTTGGGCGGCGTCTCGCGCACTCGGCGGCGTCTGGCCGGGAGGCTCGTGGCGGCCGCCTCGAGCCTCCCGTCCGCTGGGCGGGCGCTGGCGCCGGCGTGTCGGTGAGACGCCGCCTGCCGCGCGTCCGCTGGGCGCTGGCGCTGGCGCCGGCGTGTCGGTGAGACGCCGGCTTCCGCCTGAGACGCCGCGGATTTCGGCGGCGTCTCACGCGCACGGCGGCGTCTCGCGCGCACGGCGGCGTCCCGGCCGTCACACGACGAAGCGCCGCCGACCCGGAGGTCGACGGCGCTGCGGCGCTCGAGCGGAACGAGGTCAGAGCGTCGGGTACTGCCCGCGCTTGACCTGCGGCTTCGGCAGGCGGAGGAACCGGAGCTGCCACGCGCGGGTCAGGATGTAGAGGAAGTTCCCACGCTGGAACTCCTGCCCGGTCGCGGCGAACTTCCGGCGCAGCGCGAACCACAGCACGGCGCAGTCGAGGACGAACAGCAGCACGAACGCCCAGACGAACAGCAGCGAGTACGAGGCGGCAGCGGTCTGCGCCGCGAGGAACCCGACGAGCAGGAACAGGATGAGCACCGGCATCATGACCTCGCCCACGTTCCAGCGGGCGTCGATGTAGTTGCGGATGAACCGGCGCTGCTCGCCGCGGTCCTTCGCCGGCAGGTAGCGCTCTTCGCCGTTCGCCATGCCGACGCGGGCTCGTTCGCGATCACCGTTCAGACGGGAGCGAGCGGCCTTCTTGTCCGCCGGGCTGTTACCGACGATCGGGCGCTTGTTGGCGGCTTCACGTTCGCGGCGCGAGGGCGTGGGGCGACCCTTGCCGTGCGCGACGAGCTCGTCGTCGGCCGGGTTCACGGTCACGTTGGTCTTGGGGGTTGCCTTCGCCACGGTCGTTCCTAACGGCGCTCTGCGTGCTGGACGTCCTCTAGATTACCGGCCATGACCGACACCGAGAAGCACACCTCCGCAGCGGGGCCCCAGGCGCCCGCGACCGACCCCGCCCTGCTGGTGGCGCTGCGCGAGCACGTGCACGGCGCGCTGCCCGCCACGATCGCCGACCTGTCCGCACTCGTGCGCATCCCGTCGGTGTCGTGGTCGGCGTTCGACCCGGCGCACGTGCGCCGGAACGCGGAGGCCGTGGCCGAGCTGGTGCGCTCGACCCAGGTGTTCGACGAGGTCCGGATCGTGCGCTCCGCGGTCGAGGGCGACACGCCCGCCGACGCGGACACGGTGTCAGCGGGCGACGAGTCCGTCGAGCTCGGGCAGCCGGCGGTCCTGGCGGTGCGGCCAGCCCGGAACGGCAAGCCGACGGTGATGCTCTACGCCCACCACGACGTGCAGCCCCAGGGCGACGACGCGCTGTGGGAGACGCCGCCGTTCGAGCCGACCCTGCGCGGTGACCGGCTCTACGGGCGCGGTGCCTCGGACGACAAGGCCGGCGTGATGACCCACGTCGCCGCACTCCGGGCCGTGCACGCCCAGTTCGGCGAGGACCTGGACGTCGGCATCGTGCTCTTCATCGAGGGGGAGGAGGAGTTCGGCTCCCGCTCGTTCCGCACCTTCCTGCGCGAGCAGCGCGAACACCTGGCCGCGGACGTCATCGTCGTGGCCGACAGCGACAACTGGTCGACCGAGGTGCCGGCCATCACGGTGTCGCTCCGTGGCAACACGACGTTCAAGCTCACCGTGACGACGCTCGAGCACGCCAGCCACAGCGGCATGTACGGCGGCGCCGCCCCGGACGCGATGATGCCGATGGTGCGCCTGCTCGCCTCGCTGCACGACGACGACGGCGCGGTCGCCGTGTCCGGTCTGACGGCGCACGACGCCCCGGTGCCCGAGCGGTCCGAGTCGGACTTCGCGACCGAGGCCGCCCTGGTCGAGGGTGCCCGCCCCGTGGGCAGCGGTCCGGTGCTGTCGCGGATGTGGTTCCAGCCGTCGATCACGGTGACGGGCCTCGACGTCCCGAGCGTCGCGAACGCCTCGAACACGCTGATCCCGACGGTCGCGGCGCGTGTGTCGGTCCGCGTCGCCCCGGGCCAGGCCGCGACGGAGGCCTTCGCCGCGGTGGAGGCCCACCTGCGTGAGCACGTCCCCTTCGGTGCCCGGATGGAGATCACCGAGGTCGACGCCGGCGACGGGTTCCTGGTCGACGCGACCGGCTGGGCCGTCCAGGAGGCCCGCACAGCCATGTCCGAGGGCTGGGGCGCGGACCCGGTGGAGCAGGGCATCGGCGGGTCGATCCCGTTCGTCTCGGACCTGGCGGCGGAGTTCCCCGAGGCCCAGATCCTGGTCACCGGTGTCGAGGACCCCGACACGCGGGCGCACAGCCCGAACGAGTCCCAGCACCTCGGTGTGCTGCACCGCGCGATCGTCTCGGAGGCGATCCTCCTGGCGCGGCTGCAGGGTCGCGGGTGACCCCTGTCCTCCACAGGTCCTGGATCGGGACCCCGCTCGTCGGTGCACGTGCTTAGAATCGACGCGACGGCCGGTGAACGACACCGCCAGCAAGGGAGACGTCGATGAGCGACACCATCACGACCGAAGCAGCGACCGACGCCAAGTCGCACGGTGTGCTGCTGAGCGACGCGGCCTCGGCGAAGGTCGCCAGCCTGCTCGAGCAGGAAGGCCGCGACGACCTGCGCCTCCGCCTCGCCGTCCAGCCCGGCGGCTGCTCGGGGCTCATCTACCAGCTCTACTTCGACGAGCGACTCCTCGACGGTGACGCCACGGCCGAGTTCGACGGGGTCGAAGTGGTCGTCGACAAGATGAGCGTCCCGTACCTCGACGGCGCCACGATCGACTTCGAAGACACGATCCAGAAGCAGGGCTTCACGATCGACAACCCGAACGCGCAGGGCTCCTGCGCGTGTGGTGACAGCTTCCACTGACCACCGGACGGGCTGGTCGCCGGCCCGCGGAACACGCGGGGGAGCGACGACACGCGAACGGGGAGCGGCCGAGACGGCCGCTCCCCGTTCGCGTTCCCGCATCTCGATCGTGACGGACATCACCGCCGACGCAGATGACCAGGGAAAAGCGCCCCTCGCAGCGCCGTTTCCGTCCACAACGCGTGTCGGTTGTGCGCTCGGTGTCGATGGCTGCGAGTAGGCTAGGAGTGTTCCAACCAAGCTGGGAGTCACCCACGCGTCAGCCCTGCGGCTGACCTCGGTGCTCGTCGACGGGGTCACCGTCGGCGCCGGTCGCGCGACGACCGGTTCCCGGGCCACGTCTTTCCGAGAGGTAACAGTGCGTTCGAATCGCCGTATACGTTGGGCGGCCGTGCCGGTGGCCGTCGGTCTGGTCATCGCACTGGCTGGCTGCACGCAGCAGCAGATGAACGGATGGCTCCCGGGCACGGAGCAGACGAAGGACGTCACCAACCACACGAGCCGCATCGTCGGCCTGTGGACGACGAGCTGGATCGTCCTGTTGGCCGTGGGTCTGATCGTCTGGGGACTGATCATCTGGGCCGCGATCGTCTACCGCCGCCGGAAGGGCCAGACCGGCCTGCCGGTGCAGATGCGGTACAACATGCCGCTCGAGATCTTCTACACGATCGTGCCGCTGATCCTCGTCCTCGGCTTCTTCGCCTTCACCGCGAAGGACCAGGAAGCGATCGAGAAGCCGTTCGCGCAGCCCGACGCCACCGTGCACGTCTACGGCAAGCGCTGGGGCTGGGACTTCAACTACATCAACAAGGACAACCCGAAGGAGAGCGTCTACTACCAGGGCATCCAGGCCCAGGAAGAGGAGAACGGCGGCGGCGCCATCGACGAGTCGCTCCTCCCGACGCTGTACCTGCCGGTGGGCAAGAAGGTCGAGATCGAGCTCAGCTCTCGCGACGTCAACCACTCCTTCTGGGTCATCGACTTCCTCTACAAGAAGGACATGCTGCCGGGTCGTACGAACTACGAGTACTTCATCCCGGAGAAGGAAGGCACCTACCAGGGCAAGTGCGCCGAGCTCTGCGGTGAGTACCACTCCCTCATGCTCTTCCAGGTGAAGGTCGTGTCGCAGGCGAAGTACGACGACTACCTCTCGTCCCTCAAGGACCAGGGCAAGGTCGGTCTGCTCGGCAACGAGTACGACACCAACACGAACCAGCCGAACAACGAGGCGCCTGCCGAGGCGTCCAGCGAGAAGAAGTAAGGGCGCGTCTCAATGACAACGTCATTCGTCGGCCAGGCGACCACCAGGCCTTCGACGCCGGACTTCCAGGCGTCGAGGGTCGGCCGCAAGGGCAACATCATCGTTCGGTGGGCGACGTCCACCGACCACAAGACGATCGGGTACATGTACCTGATCACCTCGTTCCTCTACTTCCTGCTCGCCGGCATCATGGCGCTCGTCATCCGCGCGCAGCTGTTCGAGCCGGGGCTCCAGGTCGTCGCGACCAAGGAGCAGTACAACCAGCTCTTCACGATGCACGGCACGATCATGCTGCTGATGTTCGCGACGCCGCTGTTCTCCGGCTTCGCGAACGCGATCATGCCGCTCCAGATCGGCGCACCGGACGTCGCGTTCCCGCGTCTGAACGGCCTGGCCTTCTGGATGTACTTCTTCGGCAGCGCGATCGCCGTCGGTGGCTTCCTCACCCCGCAGGGTGCAGCCTCGTTCGGGTGGTTCGCCTACGCGCCATTGAGTGACACGACGTTCACACCAGGGCTCGGCGGGACACTGTGGGTCTTCGGGCTCGGCATGACCGGCTTCTCGACGATCCTCGGTGCGGTCAACTTCATCACCACGATCATCACGATGCGTGCGCCGGGCATGACGATGTTCCGCATGTCGATCTTCACGTGGAACGTGCTCGTCACGAGCCTCCTCGTCCTGATGGCCTTCCCGGTCCTCGCCGCTGCGCTCTTCGGCCTCGGCCTCGACCGTGTCTTCGACGCCCAGATCTTCAACCCGGCCAACGGCGGTGCCCTGCTCTGGCAGCACCTGTTCTGGTTCTTCGGGCACCCCGAGGTCTACATCATCGCGCTGCCGTTCTTCGGCATCGTGTCCGAGGTCTTCCCGGTGTTCAGCCGCAAGCCGATCTTCGGCTACAAGACCCTCGTCTACGCGACCATCACCATCGCGGCCCTCTCGGTCACGGTGTGGGCGCACCACATGTACGTCACCGGTGGCGTCCTCCTGCCGTGGTTCTCGCTGATGACGATGCTCATCGCGGTCCCGACCGGCGTGAAGATCTTCAACTGGGTCGGCACGATGTGGCGCGGTTCGGTGACGTTCGAGACGCCGATCCTCTGGGCCATCGGGTTCCTCGTGACCTTCACCTTCGGTGGTCTCACCGGCGTGATCCTGGCGTCCCCGCCGCTCGACTTCCACGTGTCCGACACGTACTTCGTCGTGGCGCACTTCCACTACGTGGTCTTCGGCACCGTCGTGTTCGCGATGTTCTCCGGCTTCTACTTCTGGTGGCCGAAGTTCACCGGCAAGATGCTGAACGAGCGCCTCGGCAAGATCCACTTCTGGTTGCTGTTCGTCGGGTTCCACACCACGTTCCTCATCCAGCACTGGTTGGGCGTCGTGGGCATGCCCCGTCGGTACGCGACCTACCTGCCGAACGACGGCTTCACCTGGATGAACCAGGTGTCGACGATCGGCTCGATGATCCTCGGCATCTCGTTCCTGCCGTTCATCTTCAACGTGTACGTCACCGCGCGGAACGCTCCGAAGGTGGCCGTCAACGACCCGTGGGGCTACGGCCGCTCGCTCGAGTGGGCGACCTCCTGCCCGCCGCCGCGGCACAACTTCACCTCGATCCCGCGGATCCGTTCCGAGTCCCCGGCGTTCGACCTGAACCACCCCGAGGCCGGCGTGCCGGTCGGCGTGGGCCCGGCGAAGGACGCTCCTGACGCTCCGACCTACGACGCCGCGAAGGGCGAGGTGAAGTAGCCGCCATGCGCGCCAACACCAATCTGTTCTGGATCCTGTTCGTCTTCTTCGTGCTCGCGGACGCTGCGTACACGATCTGGTCGATGATCTACTACGGCTCGGTCGAGTGGGTCGGCACCCTGTCGATCGGTCTGACCGGCATCATGTCCGCCTTCATCGCCTTCTACCTGGGTCGCGTCATGTCGGCCCAGGGCGGGGTGCTGCCGGAGGACCGCCAGGACGCCAACATCGAGGACGGCGACGCCGAGCTCGGGCACTTCAGCCCGTGGTCGTGGTGGCCGCTGTTCCTCGCGGCAGCGATCGCGCTCGTGTTCCTCGGGGTCGCCGCCGGCCTCTGGATCGTGCCGATCGGACTCGTGCTCGTCGCGATCACGCTCGTCGGCTGGGTCTACGAGTACTACCGCGGCAACTTCGGGCACTGACCCACGCCACACACGCTTCGGGCGGCACCATCTCGGTGCCGCCCGAACTGCGTCCGGGGCAGGCGGACCGCCGCCACCGGATGCACGCACCGAACAAGAACACGTCCGAACACCATCTGGAACGGCCCGGGAATCTCCCGGGCACGATGGACCTTGGCTCCTGAGGACCGCATGACCGCGGCCGCAGGTCCTGCGGACCGTCCACAAGCGAAAGGAGTCACCTCCGGTGACTGACAAGCGCACGCTCATCATCTTCGGCGCGACCGGCGACCTCGCCTCCCGCCTCCTCCTGCCGGGTCTCGGTACCTTCCTGCAGAGCGGCCGTTCCGTCCCGGTCCAGCTCATCGGCACGGGCCGCAGCGCCCGCAGCGAGGAGCAGTGGAAGGACGTCGTCACGAAGTCGTTCGCGTCGCAGGACGTGGCCGGCCCGGAGGTCGACGCGACCATCGGTTCGACCAAGTTCATCCAGGGCGACCCCACCGACCCGGAGCACCTGAAGGCCCTGCTCGACGCCGCCGAGGCCGAGCCGATCCTGTACTTCGCGCTGCCGCCGCAGATCGCGTCCGACATCTGCGAGGCGCTGCAGCACGTCGAGCTCCCCGAGGGCACGACGCTGGCGTTCGAGAAGCCCTTCGGCACCGACGTCGCGAGTGCCGAGGCGCTCAACAAGACGGTCCTCGAGCTCGTCCCCGAGGAGCGCGTGCACCGCACCGACCACTTCCTCGGACGTACGACGGTCCTCAACATCATCGGTCTGCGCTTCGCGAACCGCCTGTTCGAGCCGATCTGGAACGCCGACAACATCGAGAAGGTCGACGTCTTCTACGACGAGACCCTGGGCCTCGAGAACCGCGCGCAGTACTACGACGAGGCCGGCGCCCTGGTCGACATGATCCAGTCGCACCTGCTCCAGATCCTGGCGCTCGTCACGATGGACGCCCCGGCGGCGATCGACTCCGTCGAGTTCCGCTCCTCGCTCGCCCGGGTGCTCCGCTCGACTCGCCTCAAGGGCGACGACGCGACCATCGCCTCCCGCCGCGCGGTCTACACGGCCGGCACGATCGACGGCAAGGAACTGCCGTCGTACCAGCAGGAGGACGGGGTCGACCCGTCGCGCGAGACCGAGACCCTGGCCGAGATCGAGGTCGAGGTCGACACCGCCCGTTGGGCCGGCGTCCCCTTCACCCTCCGCTCCGGCAAGGCGCTCGGCGCCAGCCGGAAGGAGGTGCTCATCACCTTCAAGCCCGTGACGCGCCTGCCCTCCGGTCTGACCGGTCGCCCGAAGGCCGACACACTGCGCATCGTCCTCAACCCGGACGAGATCGAGCTGTCGGTCTCGGCCAACGGCGGCGGCAACCCGTTCGAGATGGGTCAGGTCACCCTGTCGTCCTCGTTCGACGACGGCGAGCTCACCCCCTACGGCGAGGTGCTGAACGGCATCTTCCACGACGACCCGCTGCTCTCCATCCGCGGCGACGTCGCGGAGCGCTGCTGGGAGATCGTCGAGCCGGTCGTTTCCGCGTGGAAGTCCGGAGCAGTCCCGCTCGAGGAGTACCGCGCCGGTTCGCGCGGCCCGGCCGAGTGGGTCAGCTCCTCCTGACCGACGCGAGGACCGCATGACGGGAGGCCCGGTGCCAGCTGGCAACGGGCCTCCCGTCCGTCCGGGCGCACCGTCGACAGAGTCCGACGGCGTGCCCGGTCGTGTCAGGCTGGCCGTCCGGCTCGCTCGCCCGCGCCGGTGACGCTCCACGTCCCGCCGTCGCGCTGCGCCGACCTCGTCCGGTGGCCGGCGGCCGCTCCCCGTGCACGCGCGATCGCGTCTGCCGCGGTCACGAGCGTCAGGTGCGAGAGCGCCTGCGGGGTGTTGCCGATGTGGTGTCCGGTCGCGACGTCGATCTCCTCCGACAGCATGCCGACGTCGTTCGCGAAGCCGACCAGGACGTCCATGAGTCGTTCGGCGTCCGCGATCCGACCGGACCCGGCGTACTGCTCGACGAGCCAGAACGAGCAGGCCAGGAACGGGTGTTCCGCGCCGCTGAGACCGTCGAAGCCGGAGGACGTCCGGTACCGGAGCAGGAGCCCGTCGTCGCCGACGCGGAGGTCCTGCTCGATGGCCGCGACCGTGCCGAGCATCCGCGGGTCGTCCGGCTTGCAGTAGCCGATCTGGGGCAGGACGAGCAGGCTCGCGTCGACCTCGTCGGTGTCGTAGTGCTGCCGGTAGGTGCCGCGCTCGGCGTTCCATCCGTGTTCCTCGATCTCCGCGCGCACCTGGTCGCGCAGGGTGCGCCAGCGCTCGACGGGCCCCTCGAGGCCGAACTCCTCACATGCGGCGACCCCACGGTCGAACGCCGCCCAGATCATCGCGCGCGAGTGGGTGAAGTGCCGCCGGGGTCCGCGCATCTCCCAGATGCCGTTGTCGGGCTCCTGCCAGTGCTCCTCGACGTGGCTGAGGAGCGCGCGCTGCAGGGACCACGAGGCGCCGCTCTCCTCGACACCGAGCTCGCGGGCGTCGTGCAGCGCTGCCAAGACCTCTCCGAACACATCGCCCTGGTACTGCGTGTACGCGCCGTTGCCGACGCGCACCGGCTTCGAGTCCGCGTACCCGGCCAGGTGGTCGAGCGTCCGTTCCGGCAGTTCCCGTTCACCGGCGATGCCGTACATGATCTGCACGTCGTCGGGGTCACCGGCGATCGCGCGGAGCAGCCACGCTCGCCAGTGTGACGCCTCGTCGCGGTACCCGTGGGCGATCAGGGACGCGAGCGCCATCGACGCGTCACGCAGCCACACGAAGCGGTAGTCCCAGTTGCGTTCGCCGCCGGGGTCCTCCGGGAGGCTCGTGGTCGCGGCCGCCACGACGCCCCCGGTCTCGGCGTGGGTCATGGCGCGCAGGTACATCAGCGAGCTGCGGACGGCGGACGCGTACCTGCCCTCGGCGCGGGTGCGGGAGGTCCAGTCGTGCCACCAGTCGCGGGTGTGGTGCAGGGCGGCGTCGACGTCGAACGGCTCCGGGGGCTCACGGTGGGAGGGGTACCAGGTGAGGACGGTGTCGAGGACGTCGCCGTCCGCGATCGTCGTGGTGGCGGTGTGCCGGTGTTCGTCGGCGCGGAAGCGAGGGCCCCGGACGACGACGGCGTCCGGGCCGGCGGTCGCGACCAGGACCGGTTCGTCGTCGTTGCCCACCTGACGGATCCAGGGCAGGACGTCCCCGTAGCCGAAGCGGATGCGCAGGACCTGGCGCATCTCGACCGTCCCGGTGAGCCCGCGGACCCGTCGGACGATGGTGGCCCGGTGCGCGTCGACCGGCATGAAGTCGGTGACCTCGACGACGCCGGTCGTGGTGGTCCACACCGTCGAGAGCACGAGGGAGTCGCCGTCGTGTCGGCGGACCGGGGTCGCGTCCGGGTCGGCGGGGCGGAGCGACCACTGACCGTCGTGCTCGTCGCCGAGCAGTGCCGCGAACGTCGACGCACTGTCGAAGCGGGGCAGGCACGCCCAGTCGACGTCACCGTCCCGGGTGACGAGTGCGGCCGTGTGACAGTCCCCGATGAGGGCGTGGTCCTCGATGCGCTGAGCCATGCCCTGATCGAACCACCCACACCCCGGACGCGGCTGCGCTGAAGGTGCGTTCAGATCGCTCCCGGCATGACTTCGGCGGCACGGCCGACCGTCACCAGCAGCAGCCAGCGTCGGTCGAGAGCCCGTTCAGTCGAGAGCCAGGGTCAGTCGAGGTCGGCGATCCCGACGCGTCCGAGCTCGGTCCAGAGGCCGGCACCGTCCGGGGCGTAGACCCACGGCACGGTGGAGTCGCGGGTGCGCTCCTGGGCGCGCGATCGACCACCGGCGAGGACGGCCTCGCTCGTCGACAACTGTCGGATCGCGACCGCGGCGACGTTCTCGGGGTGCTCCCGGGCGAACTCGCCGTAGAGGTGCTCGTCGTGCTGTCCGTCGTCGCCGACGAGCAGCCACTGGATGTCCGGGAAGTCCCGCGCGAGGCGCCGCAGGTTGTCCTGCTTGTGCTGCTGTCCGCTCCGGAAGAACCGGTCGTGGGTCGGGCCCCAGTCCGTGAGCAGCAGGGTGCCGGACGGGTACATGTTCCGGGTCAGGAAGCGTTGCAGGGTCGGTGCCACGTTCCACGCACCGGTGGAGAGGTACACGGTCGCCGCGCCCGGGTGCTGCGCGAGGACCCGCTCGTAGAGGACCGACATCCCCGGCACGGGACGGCGGGCGTGTTCGGTCAGCACGAACGAGTTCCAGGCGGCGAGCATCGGGCGGGGGAGGCTCGTCACCATCACGGTGTCGTCGATGTCCGACAACAGGCCGAAGCGGGTGTCCGGGTGCACCACGAAGACGTCGGCGTCCACGTCGCGCATGCCGCCGGCGGACAGTCGGATCGTCTGCCATCCCGGTTCGAGGTCGATCGGGACGATCGCGTCGACCACACCACCGCGGTCGCTCTGGACGGTGTGCGTGCTGCCGCCGGCCGAGATGGTGACCTCGGCGTGGTCGACGGCCACGCTCGTGAAGCTGCGCCACCCGCGGACGCCCGTGTACGAGACGTCCGACGCCAGGCCGCGGCGGGTCAGCAGCACCCGGCAGAGCACGCGGACCCATCCCGGGGCGCCGTAGCCCGTGTACGGGATGACGGTCGGGACCTGACCGCGCTTCCGGGCGTGCTGTTCGCGGTACTCCTGCACGGCGTCCTCGATGCGGGCGGCCCGGTGCAGGATCGGCTCCGGGATCGCGGTCTCCCACTGCTGGATGCCCCAGGGCGACTGTTCGCGGCGGTCGTGCTCGCGTTCCACGGACCGTGCGTCCCGCTGCGGGGTGGTTGCCCGGGGCGCGGCAGGGTCCGGAGGCGTCGACTCGGGCATCGCACCATCATCCCATGCGGGGTGGTCCCGCAGCGGGGTCGTGGACCCGACACCCCGGGAATCGCAGCGAAGACCAAGGCGGCGTCTGCGAGAGTTGCCGTCTCAGTCAGTCAGCCCGCGGTCACCGCGAGAAGGAGTTCACGTGCTCGTCACCGAGGTTTCGAACGCACTGCCGGGGGGATCATCACTGCTCAGGAACGAGCCGGTCCAGGCCCGCAGCTCGGCGCGCCTCGCAGGTCTGCTCGACGCGGCGGCCGCGGTCATCGACGAGATCGGCTTCGAGCGGCTCACGACGGCCATGGTCGCCGAGCGTGCCGGTGCGTCGATCGGCACGGTCTACCGGTACTTCCCGGACCGGATCGCCGTGGTCGAGGCCCTCGCCATCCGGTGCACGCAGCGCCTCGCCGCCCGGTTCGTCGAGACACTCGACGCCTCCGGCGCCACGACGTGGCAGGAAGGCTGCGACGCGCTCATCGACATGACCGCGGAGATGTACCGCACCGAGCCCGGCTTCCGCGCGATCCGCTTCGCCGACCTCGACACCACGTCCGGTGACGAGGACGCCGACCGCCTCGCCGCACTCGGCGGAGCCGTCGGCACCGTGATGCGCGAGCGCTTCGACCTGCCCCAGTCCGAGGCGATCAACCGGGCCTGGGTCGTGCTGGCCGAGTCCGCGCACGCGGTCCTCGCTCGTGCGCACGTGGACCGCGAGCACCCGGACACCGAACTGATCGCGGCCTACCGCGCGATGAGCCGGCCGTACCTGGAGTCGGTGATCGGGGCCTCCTGACCGCTGACCCACCTCGGACGCCCGTCCCTCCGTCGCGGAGGGGCGGGCGTTCGTGTCCGAACTGCGCGGACCCGGGGTCGATGTCCGCCAGGCGTCATGCGCCGTCACGACCGAACCGCTATGGGCTCAGCCCTGTACTGTCGTCCGGTGTCGGGCTACCTCCACCAAGAAGGGCACCCATGATCGAGTTCCGCTCGGTGCGCAAGACCTACCCGGACGGCACGAACGCCGTCGAGTCGTTCGACCTCGTGATCCCCTCGCGGACCACGACGGTGTTCGTCGGTTCGAGCGGTTGTGGCAAGACCACACTCCTCCGGATGATCAACAGGATGATCGATCCGACCTCGGGGTCCGTCCAGATCGACGGTGAGGACATCGCCGGCGTCGACCCGGTGCAGCTCCGCCGTCGCATCGGCTACGTCATGCAGAACGCCGGTCTGCTGCCGCACCGCAGGGTCGCGGACAACATCGCGACCGTGCCACTGCTCACCGGGGTCTCGAAGGCCGACGCGCGGAAGCGTGCGCTCGAGCTGATGGACACGGTCGGCCTCGACCGGTCACTCGCCGACCGCTACCCGTCGCAGCTGTCCGGTGGGCAGCAGCAGCGGGTCGGCGTCGCTCGTGGTCTCGCGGTCGACCCGAACATCCTGCTCATGGACGAGCCGTTCGGCGCCGTCGACCCGCTCGTCCGCAACGACCTGCAGGACGAGCTGATCCGGCTGCAGCGCGAGTTGGGCAAGACGGTCGTGTTCGTGACGCACGACATCGACGAGGCCTTCAAACTCGGCGACCAGGTCGTCATCCTCAAGAAGGGCGGCGAGATCGCCCAGCAGGGGACGCCGGCGGAGATCCTCTCCGCGCCGGCGGACGACTTCGTCGCGAACTTCATCGGCGTCGGACGGGGCCGTCGGTCCCTCCGGGTCGAGCAGACCCCGACCGGTCCGGTCGTCGTGGACGGTGACGGCCGCGCCGCCGGCGTCCTCACCGGACCCGTGGGGGTCGTCGACGCCGCTGCCGCCGTCCGCTCCGAGGCCGGGACGCCCAGCGTCCCGGGTGCTGCGGCGCAGGGTGGGAGCACCCGGTGAAGTGGGTGCTGTCGAACCTCGACACGATCGGGGACGACACGGTCGCGCACCTGGCGATCGCGATCCCGCCGATCATCATCGCCTTCCTGCTGTCGATCCCGATCGGGTGGCTCGTCGTCCGACTCCGGCGACCCGGCGCACGCCCGTTCAGCAGCGGTGTGGGCGGAGGCATCGTCACGTTCGCCGGGCTGCTCTACGCCGTCCCGTCGCTGCCACTGTTCATCGCGCTGCCGGGCCTCATCGGCACCGGGCTGCAGGACCCCGTGAACATCGTCATCGGCCTCACGCTCTACGGCCTCGCCCTCATGGTCCGGTCCACCGTGGACGGCCTCGGTTCGGTCGACCCGGCCACCACGTCGGCGGCGACCGCGATGGGGTACTCCGGAGCGCAGCGGTTCTTCCGCGTCGACCTGCCGCTCGCCGGTCCGGTGCTGCTCGCGGGCCTCCGGGTCGTCTCGGTGTCCACGATCTCGCTGACCACGGTCGGCGCGGTGCTCGGTGTCCAGAGCCTCGGATCGCTCTTCACCGACGGCATCGGCCGGAACATCCCGGAGGAGATCGTCGCGGGTGTCGTGATGGTCCTCGTCCTGGCGTTCGCGATCGACGGGTTGCTCGTGCTGCTCGGTCGGATCGTGATGCCGTGGACGCGTCGATCGGCGCCCTCGAAGCGTGCGGCCCGCCGCGTGCTCCAGTCTGCGGAGGTCACGGCATGATCATCGGACAGGCCTTCGGCTGGGTCCTCGACCCGGCCAACTACGCCGGTCCCGACGGTGTCTCCGAGCGGCTGTGGGAACACGTCTGGATCTCGCTGCTCGCCGTCGTCATCGCGTCGGTGATCGCGATCCCGATCGGCTACGCGATCGGCCACACCGGCAAGGCACGCGGCTTCGTGATCGCCCTCTCCGGCGGCATCCGCGCCCTGCCGACCCTCGGTGTGCTCACCCTGGTGGGCCTCCTGCTCGGCGCGAACCTGCAGGCTCCGCTGTTCGCACTCGTCGTGCTCGCGATCCCGTCGGTGCTCGCCGGTGCGTACGCCGGCATCGAGTCCGTCGAACCGGTCACCGTCGACGCTGCCCGCGCGCAGGGCATGACCGGGTGGCAGATCCTGACCAAGGTCGAGATCCCGCTCGGACTGCCGCTGCTCGTCGGCGGCGTCCGCGCCGCCGTGCTCCAGGTCGTCGCCACCGCCACCCTCGCCGCCTACGTCGGATCGGGTGGGCTCGGCGGGTACGTGTTCCTCGGGCTCAAGACCCAGGACTACGCCATGATGCTCGGCGCCTCCATCCTCGTGATCGCACTCGCGATCGCGTTCGAGATCGTCTTCTCCGTGCTCCAGCGGTCGGTGGTGCCCGCGGGCATCGCCGACCGCCCGACGCGGCGACGCTCGGGATCGCGTGAGCGGCCCCACACCCCCATCCCGGAAGGAACCCCCTCGTGATCACAGCACCCAAGCTCCGCGCCGGCATCGCCGCCGCGGTCGCCGTCGGCGTGGCCGCCGCCCTCGCCGGCTGCTCCTCCAGCAGCCCGCTCGACAGCGGCTCCAGCTCGTCCTCGGACTCGAAGACGATCGTCGTCGGGTCGCAGCAGTACTACTCGAACGAGATCATCGCCGAGCTCTACGCCCAGGTCCTCGAGAAGGACGGCTTCCAGGTGAAGCGGAACTTCAACATCGGGCAGCGCGAGGTCTACCTCCCGCAGCTCGAGAAGGGCGCGATCGACGTCATGCCCGAGTACGGCGGCAACCTGCTGCAGTACTTCGACAAGAACTCGACCGCGAAGTCCGAGTCCGAGATCACGGACGGCCTGAAGAGCGCCCTGCCGAAGGGGCTCCGTGCCCTGGACGCCGCCGAGGCCACCGACCAGGACAGCTACACCGTCACGAAGAAGTTCTCCGAGGAGAACGACGTGACGAGCCTTGCCGACCTCTCGAAGGTCAAGGGCACGCTGACCGTCGGCGCGAACTCGGAGAACCAGACGCGTCCGTACGGTCCGAAGGGCCTGAAGTCGGTCTACGGCGTGACGGTCCAGTCCAAGGCGATCGAGGACTCCGGCGGGGCCCTGACGGTCAAGGCGCTGAAGGACGGCACCGTGCAGCTCGCGGACATCTACACCGCCGACCCGAGCATCAAGGCGAACGACTTCGTGACGCTCGAGGACCCGAAGAACCTCATCGTTCCGCAGAACGTCACCCCGGTCGTTTCGAGCAAGGTCGACGACAAGGCGGCGGACGACATCGACAAGGTGAGCAAGGTCCTGACGACCGAGGCGCTCATCGAGCTCAACACCAAGAGCACCGTCGACAAGGAGAAGGCCTCGACCATCGCGAAGGACTTCCTGACCGACGAGGGCCTGCTCTAGGTCGCACGGACACCCCGGATCCCGCGTCGTTCTGCGGGGTCCACGACGACAGGCGTCGGGCATCGAGCCCGGCGCCTGTCGTCGTTCCCGGGACGCTCGTCCGTGACACTTGTTCCGCACGGTTGTGCCGTGCACTACGCCTGCACGTTCGTGCAGCAGTGCCCTCTACAACTTGTCGAACCGTGCCGCTCGACAGTACCGTCGAAGCATGAACGACCTCCTGGACCCGCTCCTGCTGTCGCGGTGGCAGTTCGGTCTGACGACGATCTACCACTTCCTCTTCGTCCCGCTGACGATCGGCATGGCCGTCGTCGTCGCGGTGTTCCAGACCGCCTGGGTCCGGACCGGTCGTGCGCACTACCTGCAGCTGACGCGGTTCTTCGGACGGATCTTCCTCATCAACTTCGCGATGGGGGTCGTCACCGGCATCGTGCAGGAGTTCCAGTTCGGCATGAACTGGTCGGACTACTCGCGCTTCGTCGGCGACGTCTTCGGCGCCCCGCTCGCGCTCGAGGGCATCCTGGCGTTCTTCTTCGAGGCGGCGTTCATCGGCGTCTGGATCTTCGGCTGGGACCGCCTGCCGAAGAAGCTGCACCTGGCGAGCATCTGGTGCGTCAGCGCGGGCACGATCATGTCGGCGTACTTCATCATCGCCGCGAATGCGTTCATGCAGCACCCGGTGGGCTACGCGATCAACGAGGCGAAGGGTCGCGCCGAACTCACCGACATCTGGGCCGTCCTCGGGAACAAGGTCGCCCTCGCCGCATTCCCGCACACGGTCTTCGCGTGCTTCATGGTCGCCGCCGGCGTGATCATCTCGGTCGCCGCGTACCACCTGGCGCGCAACCAGAACCTCGAGACGATGATGCCGGCGCTGAAGTTCGGCCTCTGGACGATGGTCGCGGCCGGCGCCCTCACGGTCCTCACCGGTGACCAGCTCGGTCTCACCATGGTCGACACGCAGCCGATGAAGATGGCCGCGGCCGAGGCGCTGTACAACACCGCGACCGGCAAGGACGCCTCGTTCTCGATCTTCACGCTCGGCACGCCCGACGGCGTCACCGAACTCTTCTCGATCCGTGTGCCGTACCTGCTGTCCTTCCTGTCGACGCACACCTTCTCCGGCACGGTCGAGGGCATCAACGACCTGCAGGCGCAGTACACGCAGGTCTACGGGCCAGGCGACTACAAGCCGATCATCTGGGTGACCTACTGGTCCTTCCGCTGGATGATCGCCCTCGGGGTCGGCGCCGTGATGGTCTCGCTCGCCGGACTCTGGCTGACGCGCAAGGGCCGCTTCCCGCAGCAGCGGTGGGTCTGGCGCATCGCGATCTGGGCCGTGCCGCTGCCGATGGCCGCGATGATCGTCGGCTGGGTCTTCACCGAGATGGGCCGCCAGCCCTGCCTCGTGTTCGGCCTGCTCAAGACGGCCGACGGCGTCTCCCCGAACGTGACGGGCCTCGAGGTCCTCATCTCGCTCGTCGTGTTCACCCTCATCTACGGATCCCTCGCGGTGGTCGAGTTCCGACTGGTCAAGAAGGTCGCCCAGGAGGGCCCGGCCGCTCCGGCCGAGGTCGACGCGGAGACCGGCGAGGTCAAGCACGAAGTGACGGTCTACTAGAGATGGAAGCTGCCTGAGATGGACCTGCCCGTTCTGTGGTTCGCGATCGTCGGACTCTTCTTCGTCGGGTACTTCGTGCTCGACGGGTTCGACTTCGGTGTCGGCATGTCCCTGCCGTTCCTCGGCAGGGACGACACCGACCGCCGTGTGCTCATCAACACCATCGGCCCGGTGTGGGACCTCAACGAGACCTGGGTGATCGTCGCGGGAGCCTGCCTGTTCGCCGCCTTCCCCGAGTGGTACGCGACGATGTTCTCCGGCTTCTACCTGGCACTGCTGCTCATCCTCGCCGCACTGATCCTGCGCGGGGTGTCGTTCGAGTACCGGCACCAGGACAAGCACCTGGCATGGAAGCGCCGGTTCGACCTGATGATCGTGGTCGGCAGCGCGGTGCCGTCGTTCCTCTGGGGCGTCGCGTTCGGCAACGTCGTCCGGGGGATCCCGATGGACGCCGGGCACAACTACACCGGCACGCTGTTCGACCTGCTCAACCCGTTCGCACTGCTCGCCGGTGCCACCACCCTGCTGGTCTTCTTCACCCACGGCGTCGTGTTCGTGGCGCTGAAGACCGAGGGCGAGATGCGCGAGCGGGCGATGCGCCTGGCGAAGCGGGCCGGAGTCGTCACGATCGTGGTCGCCGCCGTGTTCCTGGTCACGATGGCGCTCGTCCGGTCCACCCCGACGTCGCTCGTGCTGTCGGCCGTCGGTGCCGTGGCCCTGGTCGTCGCGGTCCTCTGTGCCGCACGCGGTCGGGAGGGCCGCGCCTTCACCCTGATGGCCGTCACCATCGCGGCGGTCGTCCTGGCGATGTTCACCGCGGTGTTCCCGGACGTGATGCCCGCCACCAACGACCCGGCGAACAGCCTGACCGTCGCCAACGCCTCGTCCGGCACGTACACGCTGACGGTCATGAGCTGGGTCGCCCTGGTCTGCATCCCGCTCGTGCTGGCCTACCAGGCGTGGACGTACTGGGTCTTCCGCAAGCGGGTCTCACGCGCCACCGTCGCGCAGGCCGCGCACTGACCGGGAGGCACGTGTGAAGCCGCTCGACCCCCGCCTGCTCCGTCTGTCCCGGACGGCGCGCGGCTTCGTCGTGGCCGCCGCCGGCACCGGCGCCGTGCGGACGATCGCGACCATCGCGATCGCCTGGGCGATCGCGGCCGCGGTGACCCAGGTCGTCGATGCGGTCCGCGCCGGTGCCGTCCCTGCGACGTTCGCCGGCACGCTCGCCCTGCTCGGCGGCGCGTTCCTGCTCCGCGCGGTCGCGGCCTGGGCGACCGACGACCTCGCCGCCCGCGCGGGTGCCCGTGTGAAGAGCGAACTCCGCGCCTCCGTGCTCCGGCGCGCGGCCGACCGGGGCCCCGGGTGGCTCGCCGGTCGGTCGAGCGCCGGCTTCGCCACCACGCTCGGCCCGGGGCTCGACGCGCTGGACGCCTACTTCGGCCGGTACCTGCCGCAGCTCGCGCTCACCGCCGTCGCCACCCCGCTGCTGCTCGTCGCGATCGGCCTCGGCGACCTGACGAGTGCGGTCGTCATCGTCTGCGCGATGCCCGTCATCCCGGTGTTCATGGTCCTCATCGGCCTGGCCACCCGGTCGCTGCAGCAGCGGCAGGCGGACGCACTCGCACGGCTCGGTGGGGCGTTCACCGAGGCCGTCGAGGGGCTCGCGACCCTCAAGGTGTTCGGCCGTGCCCGCCGCCAGGTCGGCCGCATCGGGCAGGTCACGGACGAGTACCGCCAGGGCACCATCGGTGTGCTGCGGCTGTCCTTCGTCAGCGGCTTCGCCCTCGAGCTGGCTGCGAGCCTGTCCGTCGCACTCGTCGCGGTGTCGATCGGCATCCGGCTGGTCGACGGCTCGCTCGGCCTCGGCGCGGCGATGTTCGTCCTGGTCCTCGCCCCGGAGGCGTTCGCCCCGCTCCGGCAGGTCGGTGCCGACTTCCACGCGGCCCAGGACGGGGTGCAGGCGTCGCAGGCCGTCCTCGACGTGCTCGACGACCCTGACGTCCCGGTACCAGCTGCGCCGGACACCGTCGCCGCTGCCGGGATGGACGTCCCGACGCCGGCCCTGGTGATCGCCGGACTCCGCGTGCACCGCTCCGACACGGTCGTCGGCCCGGTCGACCTCACCGCCCCGACCGGGACCGTCGTCGCCCTCTCCGGCCCGAGCGGCTCCGGCAAGTCCAGCCTGATCGCCGCGATCCGCGGGGTCCTCCCCGCCGACGGCACGGTCACGGTGCCCGGGCGTGCCGACTTCCCGGTCCTCGACCGCACCACCTGGGTCGACCAGCGTCCGCGACTGGTGCGCGGCACGGTCGCCGAGAACGTCGCCCTCAGCGCCCAGCCGGACACGGCGGACGTGCGGACCGCGCTCGGTGCGGTGGGGCTGGGAGTCGACCCGGGCCTCCCGGTCGGCAGTGGCGGATCCGGGTTGTCCGGCGGGCAGGCGCAGCGTGTCGCCGTCGCGCGCGGGCTGTACCGTGCGGCTCGGCTCGGGACGCCGCTGGTGCTCCTCGACGAGCCGACGTCCGCCCTCGACGCGGAGTCCGAGACGCAGGTCGTCGCCGCCCTCCGCCGACTGGCGGACGCGGGGGCGGTCGTCGTCGTCGCGAGCCACCGACCCGCCGTCGTGGCCGCGGCCGACGTCGTCGTCGCGATCCGCGCCTCCGGATCCGTCGCGGTGTCGTCGCAGCGGTCGCCACAGGAGGTGTCCGCATGAGCAGCACCCGCGTGAGCAGCACCCGCGTGAGCCGCCCCGACGGCCGGGAGGCCCGCACCCGGTCCGTCCTCCGACTCGCCCTGCCCCGTGGGCGGGGTTGGGCGAAGGCCGTCGCCGCGGGCGTGCTCAGCGCGCTCTGCGGAGTGGCCCTGCTCGCCGCCAGCGGGTACCTGATCACGCGCGCCGCCGAGCACCCGCCGATCCTCTACCTGACGCTCGTCATGGTCGGCGTCCGCGCCTTCGCCCTCGGGCGCGCGGTGTTCCGCTACGTGGACCGGCTCGCCGGGCACGATGCGTCGTTCCGCCAGCTCGCCGTCGTCCGGACCGAGATGTACCGGCGGCTCGCCTCGGTCGCCCCCGCCGGGCTCGGATCGACCGGGCGCGGCGACCTCACGACGCGGCTCGTCACCGACACCGACCGGCTGCAGGACCTGCCGATCCGGGTCGTCGGGCCGCTCGTCTCGGCGGGCGTCACCGCGTTCCTCTCGGTCGTCGCCGTCGCGTTCGTGTCCCTGCCGGCCGCCCTCGTGCTGCTGTCGGCCCTCGGCACGGCAGCCCTGGTCGGGACCGTCGTGACCGCCGCGGTCGCCCGCCGCTCCGACGCGGTGACCGCCGCCGACCGTGGACGCGTCGCGGACCTGGTGCTCGACACCGTCCGCACGCTCGACGTGTTCGTGGCCTACGGCACGCTGGAGGAACGACTCACCCACATCGCGCGGCTCGACGACCGTGTCACGGGGGCCGTCCGCCGCCGCGGCGCCGTCGAGTCACTCGTCGGCGCGCTCGTCGGCCTGGTCGGCGGGGCTGCGGTCATCGGGACGCTGTCCGTGGGAGCGCCGGCAGTCGTCCGTGGTGCCCTGGACGGCCCGCTCTGGGCACTGGCGGTGTTCGTCCCGCTCGCGCTGTTCGAGGTCGTCGGTGGTGTCCCGCTCGCCGTCCTCACACTCCGTCGGGTCCGGGCCGCCGCGGACCGCGTCGAACGGGTCGTCCCCGCGGAGCTGCCGGTCGGACTGGTGCCCGAACCCGAGGACGCCGCCAGCCCGGAGGCCCTCGTGGCGCCGGCCGCGGTCACCGTCCGGGTCCGTGACGTGTCCGTCCGCTGGCCGGGCGCGCCGACCCCCGCGGTCGACGGGGTCTCGTTCGACCTGCACCCGGGCGAGGTCGTCGTGCTCAGCGGACCGAGCGGCGCCGGCAAGTCGACGCTGGTGGACGCCCTCGTCCGGTTCGTCGACCACACCGGCAGCGTCACCCTGGACGGGACGGACGTACGGACGATGCACCCCGACGCGGTCCGCGCCCGCATCGGTCTGATCGAGCAGGACCCGTTCGTCTTCGACCAGTCGGTCCGGCAGAACCTGCTCTTCGCGCGGGAGACCGCGACCGACGACGAACTGCTCGCCGTGCTCGACCGGGTCGGACTGGGGGACTGGATCCGGCGTCGTGGGGGACTCGGCGCCGCGGTGGGGGAGCGCGGTTCGCTCGTGTCCGGGGGCCAGGCCCACCGGTTGGCCCTGGCGCGGGCCCTCCTGCACGAGTTCCCCGTCCTGGTGCTCGACGAGCCGACCGCCGACATCGACCCCGACCTCGGTGACGACGTGCTGCGCGACCTCGTGACGACCGCCCGCGCGGCCGGACGCTCCCTGCTCGTCGTGTCGCACGTACCGGTGCCGGCCGACCTCGTCGACCGGACCCTGCGGATGCGGGACGGACGCCTGCTCACGCGGTGACCTGGCGCACGGACGCGAGACGGTCCTGACGGCTTGTATCGTTGACGACCGTGACCATCGAGCAGCACGTCGAGGACCCGCACGCCTACGACTTCCGGCGCATCCAGCAGAAGTGGCAGGCGCGGTGGGAAGAGCTCGGCCTCTTCACCGCCGACCCCGACGACAAGCGCCCGCGCAAGTACATCCTCGAGATGTTCCCGTACCCCTCCGGCGACCTGCACATGGGGCACGCCGAGAACTGGGCGCTCGGGGACTTCGTCGCGCGCTACTGGCGCCAGCAGGGCTTCAACGTGCTGCACCCGATCGGCTGGGACTCGTTCGGCCTGCCCGCTGAGAACGCCGCCATCAAGCGCGGCGTCGACCCGAAGGACTGGACCTACGCGAACATCGCGCAGCAGAAGGCGTCCTTCAAACGCTACGCGCCGTCGTTCGACTGGTCGACCGAGATCCACACCTCCGACCCCGAGTACTACAAGTGGAACCAGTGGCTGTTCCTGAAGATGTACGAGAAGGGCCTGGCGTACCGGAAGGACAGCTGGGTCAACTGGGACCCGGTGGACCAGACCGTCCTGGCCAACGAGCAGGTCCTGCCCGACGGCACCTCGGACCGCTCCGGCGCCGTCGTCGTCAAGAAGAAGCTGACGCAGTGGTACTTCAAGATCACGGACTACGCGGACCGGCTGCTCGACGACCTCAACCAGCTCGAGGGCCGATGGCCGTCGAAGGTCATCGCGATGCAGCGCAACTGGATCGGCCGCTCGGTCGGTGCTGACGTCGACTTCGTCATCGAGGGCCGTGACGAGCCCGTCACCGTGTTCACCACGCGCCCGGACACCATCCACGGGGTGACCTTCCTGGTCGTCGCACCGGACTCCGACCTGGCCGCCGAGCTCGTCGCCGACCCGTCCGTCGACGATGCCACCCGCGCCGCGTTCCAGGACTACCTGGTCGCCACGCAGAAGGCCTCGGACATCGACCGGCAGAACGCCGACCGCCCGAAGACCGGCGTCCCGCTCGGCCGTTCGGCGATCCACCCGCTGACCGGGGAGCGCCTGCCGCTGTGGGCTGCCGACTACGTCCTCGCCGACTACGGGCACGGCGCCGTGATGGCCGTGCCCGCGCACGACCAGCGCGACCTGGACTTCGCCCGGGCCTTCGACCTGCCGGTGAAGGTCGTCGTCGACACGAACCAGCCGGTCACCGGTGCGATCCCCGTGATCACCGACGAGACCGAACTGCCCTCGATCGACCCGACGACCACCGGCGAAGCCCTCACCGGACAGGGGCGGATGATCAACTCCGGTCCGCTCGACGGGATGAGCAAGCAGCACGCCATCACCGCGGCGATCAGCCTGCTCGAGGAGCGCGGCACCGGTCGTGCCGCCAAGACCTACCGCCTGCGCGACTGGCTCATCTCGCGACAGCGCTTCTGGGGCACCCCGATCCCGATCATCCACGGCGAGGACGGCACCCAGTACCCGGTGCCCGAGGACCAGCTCCCCGTGGTCCTGCCCGACACCGAGGGCCTCGACCTCAAGCCGAAGGGCACCTCGCCCCTCGGTGGTGCGACGGAGTGGGTGAACGTGCCGAACCCGGTCGACGGCAGCCCGGCCCGCCGCGACCCGGACACCATGGACACGTTCGTCGACTCGTCCTGGTACTTCCTGCGCTTCCTGTCCCCGCAGGACGAGACGCAGGCGTTCGATCCGGCACTCGTCAACAAGTGGGCGCCGGTCGACCAGTACATCGGCGGTGTCGAGCACGCGATCCTGCACCTGCTCTACGCGCGCTTCGTCACGAAGGTGCTGTTCGACCTCGGCTACCTCGACTTCACCGAACCGTTCTCGGCGCTGCTCAACCAGGGCATGGTGCTCTCCGGTGGCTCGAAGATGTCGAAGTCGAAGGGCGGCGTCTCGCTCGGTGACGAGCTCGACGCGCACGGCGTCGACGCGATCCGCCTGGTGATGGGCTTCGCCGGCCCGCCCGAGGACGACATCAACTGGGAGGACGTCTCGCCCGCGGCCTCCGCACGCTTCCTGGCACGCGCCTACCGGATCGCCGTCGACGTCACCTCGACGCCCGACGCCGTCTGGTCCACCGGTGACCGCGGCGTCCGACAGGCCACGCACCGCTTCCTGGCGGACGCTCCCGGGCTGATGGAGTCGTTCAAGTTCAACGTCGTGATCGCACGACTCATGGACCTGGTGAACGTGACCCGCAAGGCGATCGACAGCGGACCCGGTGCCGCGGACCCCGCCGTGCGTGAAGCTGCGGAGACGATCGCCCTCGGGCTCAGCGTCTTCGCGCCGTACACCGGCGAGGAGATGTGGCAGACGCTGGGTTACGACTCCCCGGTGGCGACGTTCGGCTGGCGGAAGGCCGACCCGACGCTGCTCGTGCAGGAGACCCTCACCGCGGTCGTGCAGGTCAACGGCAAGGTGCGCGACTCGTTTGAGGTGTCGAAGTCGATCGAGGCGGACGAGCTCGAGCAGCTCGCGCGCTCGTCGCATGCGGTGCAGCGGTACATCGGTGACCGCGAGATCGTGAAGGTCATCGTGCGGGCACCGAAGCTCGTCAACATCGCCATCAAGGGCTAGTTCCTCCGGGGCCGGGTCCTCCGGACCTGGTCCGTCCGGGGCCGATCCCTCCGGGGCCGGTCCCTCCACAGGGGGCGGCGCGCGGGCTCCGTCCACAGGTGGTCTGCGTGGGGCCCGGTCGACAGACCGGGCTCCGTAGCGTCTCGGGACATGTCCCGGTTCACGCTGTCACCCCGTGCCGCCCTCCTGCTGGTGGGCGTCGTGGCGGTGCTCGCGCTCGGGGTCGTCGTCGCCGGGTGGTGGGGCGGTGGTCGCGGGGGCGAGGAGTCGGGGTCCGGCGTCGCGGTCGTGTCAGGGGCGCCGACGGTCGGTGTCCCGGAGCCGTCGGCGGCCGTGCCCGTCCCGTCGGCGACCGCTGCTCCCACTGCGTCCGCGGTGCCGGCGACCGCAGTGCTCTACGTCGTCGGGGCGGTCGAGCACCCGGGGGTCGTCACGGTGGGCGCCGACGCCCGTGTCGCGGACGCGCTGGTCGCAGCCGGGGGAGCGGTGGCGGACGCCGACCTGTCGCGGCTGAACCTGGCGCGGCCGGTCGTCGACGGCGAGCGGCTGTACGTGCCCCGCGTCGGCGAGACGGACGTCCCGGCCGAGCTGCCCGCGGGAGCGGGTGCTGGTCCCGGTGGCTCGGCCTCCGGGACCACGGGCTCGTCGGGTGCGGGCAGCGGTGCGGGGGCCGTGCCGGACGTCGTGGACCTCAACACCGCAGACGCCGCCGCGCTCGAGACGCTCCCCGGCATCGGGCCGGCGCTGGCGGAGCGGATCCTCTCCTGGCGCGACGAGCACGGCGGGTTCCGCTCGGTCGAGGACCTGCTCGAGGTCAGCGGCATCGGCGAGGGCCGCTTCGCCGAGCTGCAGGACCGGGTGCGGGTGTGAGCGGCCCGGTGCTGTCGGCTCCCGCTCGGAGCGCGTCCGGCGCGGCGCACGGCAGCGCGCTGCGGGCGTCGCTGGTCGACCTCCGGCTCGCTGGACCGGTCGCGGTGACGTGGATCGTCGTCGCGGTGCTCGTCGGCGTCCCCCGACTCGGCGGCGGGGTGGCCGTCGGCGCGATCGTCCTCGGTCTGGCGTCGCTCGGCGTGCTCCTCCGGCGCGGGGTGTCCGTCCTCGTCCGGGCCATCGCGGCACTGGTGCTGACCACGGCCCTGCTGGTCGCCCTGACGGCCGCAGCGGTCACAGTCGGCCAGGCGCACCGGGCCCCGTCGATCGTGCGGCAGACGGCCGACCACAGCCTGGAGGCCCGTGTCCGGCTCGACCGTGACCTCGCCCCCGCCGACCGGTCCGTGATCGGGACGGTCGAGGCGGTCGTGGTGCGCGCCTCCCGCCAGGACGACCTGCGCGTGCCGGTCCGGCTCGTACCGGCCCGCGACGAACCGCGACGGACCGTGCTGTCGGCCGGATCGGTCGTCGTCGTCCGCGGTCAGCTGCTGGTCGAGGACCCCGGCTCGCCGACGAGCGTCGTGCTCTTCGCCCGCGGAGCCGTCACGCCGCAGGCGGGTCCGACCGGGCTGCTCGGCGCCAGTGCGGTCGCACGGGCGGCGTTCGTCGACGTCACCGCCGACCTGCCGGAGCCGGGAGCGGCGCTCCTCCGCGGGCTGGCGATCGGGGACCGATCCGGGCTCGACGCCGAGACGGAGCAGGCGATGGAGACCTCGGCGCTGACCCACCTGACCGCGGTCTCCGGGTCGAACTGTGCGGTCCTCGTCGGCCTCGTGGTGCTGCTCGGACGGGCGGTCGGGGCCCCACGGGCGCTGCGTGCCGCCGTGGCCGTGGTCGTGCTGCTCGGGTTCGTCGTCCTCGTCCGTCCGGACCCGTCGATCACCCGCGCGACCGTGATGGCGATCGTGGTCCTCGTCGTGCACCTGACCGGACGGCCGGTGCGCGGCGTACCGCTGATCGCCCTCGCCGCCGTCGGCATGCTCGTCGTCGATCCGTGGGTGGCCCGCTCGTTCGCCTTCGCGCTGTCGGTGCTCGCGACCACCGGGATCGTGGTCCTCGCTGCGCCCGTGACCGACCTGCTCGCGCGGCGGGTCGGGAGGCCCGTCGCGACCGCGGTCGCGGTGCCGGTCGCCGCGCAGGTCGCCTGCTGGCCGGTCACGATCCCGCTCTCCGCCGCCCTGCCGACGTACGCGGTGCCGGTGAACCTGCTCGCCGAGGTCCTGGCACCGGTCGCCACCGTCGTCGGTCTCGCCGCGTGCCTGCTCGCGCCGGTGTGGCCGGTCGGTGCCGGGCTGCTCGCGACCGTCGGTTGGGTGCCCGCTGCCGCGATCGGACTCGTCGCACACGGGGCCGCCATCCTGCCGGCCGCCTCGGCACCGTGGCCGTCCGGGGCGGGCGGGGTCATCGCCGCCGGGGTCGTGAGCGCCGCCCTCGCGGTCGGGGTGCTCGTCCGCCGACGTCCGCGTCGGGTGGCGCTCGGAGTGGCCGTGCTCGTGCTCGCCGGGGGAGTCGGGTCGGTCGCGGTGCCCGCGGTCCTCGTCCGCGGCAGTGTCCCGACCGGCTGGACCGTCGCGATGTGCGACGTCGGGCAGGGCGACGCCACCCTGCTCCGGAGCGGTGGACGCACGGCGCTCGTCGACACCGGGGACGATGCCGAGCGTCTGGTCTCCTGTCTGGCTCTCCTCGGCGTCGACCGGATCGACCTGCTCGTCCTGACCCACTTCGACCGCGACCACGTCGGCGCCGTGGCCTCGGTCGCGACACGGGTGGAGACCGCCCTGGTCGGCCCGGTCGGCCGGCCCGCGGACGACCGGGTGGTCCGTGAGCTCCGGAGCGCGGGGGTGGTGGTCCGGCAGGCAGCCGATCGGACCAGCGGCGTGCTCGGGGACCTCCGCTGGCGGGTGCTGTGGCCGCCGGACGGCGACGAGCGTGCAGGCAACGCGGCGAGCATCGTCCTCCGGGTCGATCCTGCGCGGGAGCGACCCTGCCCGGCGTGCGTCAGCGCGGTGCTCCTCGGCGACCTGGGCGAGGACGCACAGCGTCGGCTGCTGCGGACCGCGCCGCCGGAGACACTGACGCCCGTGGACGTCGTGAAGGTCGCGCACCACGGGTCCGCGGACCAGGACCCGGAGCTCTACCGACAGCTCGCGGCCCGGGTCGGCCTGATCGGGGTCGGTGCGGACAACGACTACGGGCACCCGACACCGAGCGCCCTGCAGATGCTCGCCGCCGCCGGGACGGTGGCGTACCGCACGGACCGGTCGGGGACGGTCGTGGTGCGCGGCGAGAGCGACGATCCGGGCGCGGAGGCCGGGGCGGACTCCGGTGCGCAGAGCCGGGCACCGGTCGCGGTGTGGACCGAGCGCGACGCCGGGGCGTCGGCTGCCGCCCGTAGGATCGGTGCGACGCCGACCGGCACGGCGCCGCCGATGCACCGGCCCGGCCGTCGTCGTCGTCGCCCAGCACCACCGGAAGGACCCGCATGCCCGCCAAGAAGCCCGCGCGCGCCGCAGCGAAGATCGACCAGATCCCGTGGTCGGCGATCCGCCCGGCCCCGGTCGTCCTGGTCACCGGGGCCGAGACGTTCCTGGCGGAGCGGGCGATCGGCATGCTCCGCGACCTGCTCGTCGGCGAGGACCCGGCGCTCGAGGTGCACGACCTCGAAGCGGACCAGTACGCCCCAGGGCTGCTGTCGACGCTGGCGAGCCCGTCCCTCTTCGGCGAACCCCGACTCGTCCGCGTCACGAACGTCGAGAAGTGCACCGACGCCTTCATCACCGAGACGATCTCGTACCTGCAGAACCCGGCCGACGACGTCACCCTGGTGCTCCGGCACGGTGGGGGAGTCCGGGGCAAGAAGCTCCTCGACACGATCCGCAGCGGGGTCGGTGGCGGCATCGAGGTGCAGTGCGACGAGATCAAGCGCGACACCGACCGGATCGACTTCGTCAACGCCGAGTTCCGCGCTGCCCGTCGGAAGATCGCACCCTCCGCCGTCCGGACCCTGGTGGCCGCGTTCGCCGACGACCTCGCCGAACTCGCCGCCGCCTGCCGACAGCTCCTGGCCGACGAGGCCGCGGAGATCACCGACCGGACCGTCGACAAGTACTACGGCGGCCGGGTCGAGACGAACGCGTTCAAGGTCGCCGACATCGCCCTGGCCGGACGGTCCGCACCGGCGATCGTCGAACTCCGGCACGCGCTGGCGACCGGAGAGGCGCCCGTACCGATCGTCGCCGCGTTCGCGAGCAAGATCCGCACGATGGCGAAGGTCAGCTCCTTCCGCGGGTCGAGCGGGCAGGCGGCCTCGGCGCTCGGCATGGCGCCGTGGCAGGTCCAGCGTGCCCAGCGGGACGTCGCCGGGTGGAGTGAAGCAGGCCTCGCGAACGCGATCACGAGCATCGCGGCCGCCGACGCCGCGGTGAAGGGCGGGTCCCGCGACGCCCATTTCGCGCTCGAGGTGATGGTCCGCACCATCGCACGACGCGGCGAGGAGCGCTGACCGGCACGGGCCTCCCGGCCGTCGGCGGAGCCGCTCCTGGGGGCGCTCCGCTGCCAGCGTGTGCGATGACGCCCGTCCGGTGCCCGGCCAGTGGCGGTCCGGTGTCCGGCCGCGCCCGTCGGGTGTCGGCCGCGCCCGTGGTTCCGATCGGCTGCGCCCAACCGGGTCCGGATCGAACCGCGGCATCCCGCGGTTCGGAGTGGTTGCTGTTGGGCGCAGCCGGTGGGCACCCGATTCGCCGCGGCCAGCGCCCGGGTCGGAGAGGCGGCGCGAACGCCTGCTGTGCTGTCGGTGCCCGGCCGCACCCTGCGGTTCCGATCGGCTCCGCCCAACCGCGTCCGGCCCGAACCACGGCATCCCGCGGTTCCGACTGGTTGCTGTTGAGCGCAGCCGAACGGCACCGGCCCGCCGCCGCGGCCGCGCGCGGCCTGCCGCGGCGACCCGCGGCACCGGCCCACCGCGGCGACCCACGGCACCGGCCCGCGGCCCCGCACGCGGCCTGCCGCGGCCGCCGCGGCCGGGAACGACGAAGGCCCCGCACCGAACGGTGCAGGGCCTCCGAGACGGTCAGACGCTCAGATCAGAGCGCGGAGACCTTCTTCGCGATGGCCGACTTGCGGTTCGCGGCCTGGTTCTTGTGGATGACACCCTTGCTCACGGCCTTGTCGAGCTTCTTCGACGCGAGCGACAGGGCGGCAACGGCCTTGTCCTTGTCGCCCGTGGCGATCGCCTCGTTGGTGTGGCGGATGTACGTCTTGAGCTCCGACTTGTACGCCTTGTTGCGGTCGGTGGCCTTCTGGTTGGTCTTGATGCGCTTGAGCTGCGACTTGATGTTCGCCATGCGTGTTGCTCCTGGTTTCGTCTCGGACGGGTGGTTGCGATCCCGGGTAGAGGGGCCCTTCGTCGCATCGCGTTCCACCCGTGGGCGACGGAACGCGTAAGCCAGCGACTGACGTTACCAGGTCGACCCGTCCGGACCAAAGCCCGACACGGGCCGCGCGGCGCCGAGACGGGCACGTGATCCCGAGCGGATACGGTGTCGGCATGCCGTCCCTCGCACCCCGCATCGACACCGTCCCACCGTCGGGCATCCGCCGGGTGTTCGAGCAGGCGGCCCTCCTCGACGACGTGACGATGCTCGTGATCGGCGAGCCGGACGTCCCCGTCGCCAAGCACATCGGCGACGCCGCTCGTCGTGCATGGGCCGAGGACCGCACCGACTACGGGCCGAACGGCGGCATCCCGCAGCTGCGTCAGGCGATCCAGGACAAGCTCCGCCGGGAGAACCGGATGGACGCCGACCTCGAGCAGGTCTGGGTCACCGTCGGTGCGACGCAGGCGCTGTTCACGGCGATGACGCTCGTGCTCTCGCCCGGTGACGAGGTCCTGGTGCCCGACCCCGGCTACACCACCTTCACGATGAACGCCCACATCATCGGCGCGGACCCGGTGCCGTACCAGCTGTCGCCGGCGCACGGGTTCGAGCCCGACCTCGCCGCACTGGAGGCGCGGATCACCGACCGCACGCGCGCCATCATCGTGAACTCCCCGTCCAACCCCCTCGGCACCGTCTTCGGCGAGCAGACGCTGCGCGACCTGTTGGCGCTGGCGAAGCGCCACGACCTCTGGGTGATCAGCGACGAGGTCTACGAGTACTTCACCTACGGCACCCACCACGTCAGCCTGGCGTCCCTCGACGAGGACGACCGCGTCTTCTCGGCGTTCTCGCTGAGCAAGACGTACGCGATGACCGGCGTGCGGGTCGGCTACCTCGTCACGCCGAAGGGCCTCGGCCCGACGATGCGGACCGTGCAGGAGTCGATCATCAGCTGTGTCGCGGAGCCCGACCAGTGGGCGGCCCTCGCGGCGATCGTCGGCGACCACTCGTCGGTGCAGGACGCCCGCGAGCACTACCGCGAGAACCTCGAGGTCGCGACAGGGGTCCTGGACGCCGCCGGCATCCGCTACCTGGACCCGCGAGGAGCGTTCTACCTGTGGATCGACGTCTCGCACGCGGCCGGGGGCGACGTCGCGGAGTGGGCCCTGGCGTTCCTCCAGCGCGAGCGGGTGGCGGTCGCCCCGGGCAGCGCGTTCGGCCGGACGGGTGAGGGGTGGATCCGGGTGTGCCTCGCGGCGTCCGCGGAGGACCTGCGCCGGGGACTCGGCGCGCTGCCGGTCCCGACCGCGGGCACGCACGCGACGGACGCCTGACCAGAGCCGTACCCGCCCGGTGCGCGCTGTCGAGGCGTGAGCATGGGACAATCGACGGACCGTCCGACCCACCCCGAGGAACCGTGAGCCCACAAGCATCTGCGCCGCTCGAGCCCGCCTCGACGCCGGCCGCCGCGATCCGCAACTTCTGCATCATCGCGCACATCGACCACGGCAAGTCCACGCTGGCCGACCGCATGCTGTCGATCACCGGCATCGTCGAGGACCGGGCGATGCGCGCGCAGTACCTCGACCGGATGGACATCGAGCGTGAGCGCGGCATCACGATCAAGTCCCAGGCCGTCCGCATGCCCTGGGAGCTCGACGGCGAGACCTTCGCGCTGAACATGATCGACACCCCCGGGCACGTCGACTTCTCGTACGAGGTCTCCCGCTCCCTGGCCGCGTGCGAGGGAGCGATCCTGCTCGTCGACGCCGCGCAGGGCATCGAAGCCCAGACGCTCGCGAACCTGTACCTGGCGCTCGAGAACGACCTCGAGATCATCCCGGTCCTCAACAAGATCGACCTGCCGGCCGCCGAGCCGGAGAAGTACGCCGCCGAGCTCGCGCAGCTCATCGGGGGCAAGCCGGAGGACGTCCTGCGGGTCTCCGGCAAGACCGGTGAGGGCGTCGCCGAGCTGCTCGACCGGGTCGTCCGCACCGTGCCCGCTCCCGTCGGCACGGTCGACGCCGCACCCCGCGCGATGATCTTCGATTCGGTGTACGACAGCTACCGCGGTGTCGTGACCTACGTGCGCATGATCGACGGCTCGATCAAGCCGCGCGAGAAGGTCCAGATGATGTCGACCAAGTCGACGCACGAGATCCTGGAGATCGGGGTGTCGAGCCCGGAGCCGACCCCGACGAAGGGGCTCTCCGTCGGCGAGGTCGGGTACCTCATCACCGGCGTGAAGGACGTCCGCCAGTCCAAGGTCGGCGACACGGTCACGAGCGCGCAGCGTCCGGCGACCGAGGCTCTGGCCGGCTACACGGACCCGAAGCCGATGGTCTTCTCGGGCCTGTACCCGATCGACGGCAGCGACTACCCGGTGCTCCGCGAAGCGCTCGACAAGCTCAAGCTGTCCGACGCGGCCCTGGTCTACGAGCCGGAGACGTCCGTGGCGCTGGGCTTCGGCTTCCGCTGCGGGTTCCTCGGCCTGCTGCACCTCGAGATCATCACCGAGCGGCTGCGGCGCGAGTTCGACCTCGACCTCATCACCACCGCCCCGAGCGTGGTCTACGAGGTCACGACCGAGGACAACGAGGTCACCGAGGTCACGAACCCGTCCGAGTTCCCGACCGGCCGCATCCTCGAGGTCCGCGAGCCGATGGTCCGCGCCGCGATCCTGGCGCCCAAGGACTACGTCGGCGCGATCATGGAGCTCTGCCAGCAGCGGCGCGGCTCACTGCTCGGTATGGAGTACCTCGGCGAGGACCGGGTCGAGATCCGCTACGAGATGCCCCTCGGTGAGATCGTGTTCGACTTCTTCGACCAGCTGAAGAGCAAGACGCAGGGCTACGCCAGCCTGGACTACGAGCCCGTCGGTGACCAGGCCGCCGACCTCGTGAAGGTCGACATCCTGCTGCAGGGTGACCAGGTCGACGCGTTCAGCGCCATCGTGCACCGCGAGAAGGCGTACGCCTACGGCACGCTGATGACCGAACGACTGCGCAAGCTCATCCCGCGCCAGCAGTTCGAGGTCCCGATCCAGGCCGCGATCGGCGCCCGCATCATCGCCCGTGAGAGCATCCGTGCCATGCGCAAGGACGTCCTGGCGAAGTGCTACGGCGGTGACATCACCCGCAAGCGCAAGCTCCTCGAGAAGCAGAAGGAGGGCAAGAAGCGCATGAAGACGATCGGCCGGGTCGAGGTCCCGCAGGAGGCCTTCATCGCCGCACTCTCCGGCGACGTGGAAGAGAAGAAGAAGTGAGCCGCGGACACCAGCACCGCACGGCGTTGACGTACGGGGCCGTCGGCGCGACCCAGGCGTCGGACCTCATGACGTACCCGCCGGAGGGCTTCGTACCCGCCGAGTCGCGCGCCCGCATCGGGCACGGCGACCAGCGCTTCGAGACCGCCGTCATGCAGGCGCTCACCTGGCAGATCCAGGAGCGCAGCGGGATGGGCGTCCGCGTCGAGGACACGCCCGAGGACGACGAGGTCCGCTACAACCCCGTCACGTTCGACGAGCAGGGCGTCCCGATCGCCCCCGCCTCGATCGGCACGCCGCGGGTGGAGAAGACCACGCCCGACGGCACCCCGTTGATCACGGCGGGCACCACGGCGACGCTGACGATGCACGCCTTCGGGCAGACCGTCCAGGCGCCGGTGCGGGTCGTCGCGATCATCGACGAACGCGACCGCAAGGGCTTCGCCTACGGCACGCTCGACGGCCACCCGCTCTCGGGTGAGGAGTCCTTCGTCGTCGAGCGGACCCCGGACGGCTCGGTCTGGCTGCAGGTCCGCCAGTTCTCGCAGCCGGCCAGCCGCAAGTGGCGCTTCGTCGCGCCGCTGCTGCGCCGCCAGCAGCGGGTGATGGCGGAGAAGTACCTGGCCGCCCTGCGCGGCGACTGACCCGACGGCGTGACCGGTCCCGGCAACCGGTCACGTGCCTCCCGGCCGGGAGGCCCGCCCCGCGCCCCACAGGCAGCGACGCGCCCGACAGGCAGTCGCGCGCCGACGAGCCCGACAGGCAGCAACCGGGCCGCCCGGCAGCCACGCGCCCGCCCGGCAGCCCCGCGCCTGACCGGCAGCCACGCGCACGACCGGGACCCGCAGGCAGACCACCGGTCTGCTCAGGCGAGCGGCGCCAGGCCCGCGATCGCGTCCTCGATGAGCCCCGTGTCCTGGACGAAGTCCCGCGCCACGGCCACCGCGCTCGTCCCCTGGAGCGCCGCCACGTCGTACGCGCCGGTCGCGACCGCCACGAACGGGATCCCGACCGCATCCGCTGCCTCGCCGTCGCGCGGGGTGTCCCCGACGATGACCGCCCGGGTGCCGGACAGGGCTGCGGCGGCGACGGCGGTGATGCCCGCGCGCTCGACCTCGGTGTCGCCGAAGTACGAGTGCTCCCAGTCGAAGACGTCGACGTCGAAGCCCGCGCCGAACAGTTTGACGCGAGCGCGGTACGCGGAGTTGCCGGTGAGCAGGCCGTTCCGCCAGCCGAGGTCGGCGAAGCGTCGGACCAGGTCGATCGCGCCGGGTGCCGGGGTGCGTCGATCGCCGGAGCGGTGCCGTTCCTCGGACAGGTCGCGGAGGTGTCCGCTGACGGTGGGGACCAGGTCGTCGTCCAGGTGGTGCGCGCGGACGTGCTCGACGATGATGCCGGCGTCGGTCCGACCGTGCTGGTGGCCGACGAGCTGCGGGAGGTCGCGGCCGAGCGCTCGTTCGAGCGCCAGGTGGTACAGGTTCCCCGGTGACGCGGCGTTGCGCACGAGGGTGCCGTCGATGTCCCAGAGGACCGTGGTGGTGACCGGATGGTGCTCCATGCCGTCCATGATGACGGACAATGGACTCCATGCCGAGTGCTCTCCCGATCGCCGATCCCGCTCCGTCGGACGGACTGGTCGAACCGGCACCCGGAGCGGGTCAGGTGCCGTTCGGCGTCTACGTCCACGTGCCCTTCTGCCGGGTGCGGTGTGGGTACTGCGACTTCAACACGTACACGGCCTCCGAGCTCCGCGGAGTCCGGCGTGACGACTACGCCGGCCACGCCCTCCGTGAGATCGCGTTCGCGGACCAGGTGCTCGAGCGCTCCGGCGTCCCGCGGCGGCCGGTCTCGACGGTGTTCTTCGGCGGCGGCACCCCGACGATGCTGCCGGCGTCCGACCTGGCGATGATCCTGCGGGCGATCGACGACACGTGGGGGATCCTGCCCGGTGCCGAGGTCACGACCGAGGCCAACCCGGACTCCGTCGACGCCGAGTCGATCGCGACGCTGCAGCGCGCCGGGTTCACCCGGATGAGCTACGGCATGCAGTCGGCGGTGCCGCACGTGCTGGCGACCCTCGACCGCACGCACGACCCCGAGCGGGTGCCGGTGGTCGTCGACCTCGCGAAGCAGCAGGGCCTCGACGTCAGCCTGGACCTCATCTACTCGACGCCGGGGGAGTCGCTCGACGACTGGCGCACCTCGCTCGACGCGGCGATCGCCTGCGCGCCGGACCACGTGTCCGCCTACTCGCTCATCGTCGAGGACGGGACCGCGATGGGCCGTGCCGTGTCCCGCGGCGAGTTGCCCGCCCCGGACGACGACCTTGCGGCGGACATGTACGAGCTCGCCGACCAGGTGCTCCGTGACGCGGGCTACGACTGGTACGAGGTCTCGAACTGGTCGCGCGGCCCCGGACACGCCAGTCGGCACAACCTGTCCTACTGGAAGGGCCACGACTGGTGGGGCATCGGCCCGGGCGCGCACTCCGCCGTCGCCGGCACCCGCTGGTGGAACGTCAAGCACCCGGCCGCCTACGCGAACAAGGTGCTGCAGGACGTGTCCCCGGCGGCCGGGCGCGAGCGACTGGACGACGAGACGCGGTACGTCGAGCGGGTCCTGCTCGCCGCGCGGGTCCGCGGCGAGCTGCGGATCGACGAGCTCCGCCAGGAGGCCCGTGGCCGCGTCGCCGGACTCATCGCCCGTGGTCTCGTGGACGGCCGGGCAGCGCTCGGCGGGACGCTGGAACTGACCCTGCCGGGACGGCTGCTCGCCGACGCCGTGGTCCGGGACCTGCTCGACTGACCGGTCGGTCCCGCCTGCCCGTGCTCGCTACTGCTTGATGAACTCGATCGTGAGCGGGTACCGGTAGAACTGCCCCTGGTTCGCAGCGAGGGCGGCCAGGATGCCGAACACGATCGACACGATCCCGGTGGCCGTGATCACGAGGAACCCGATGCCGAGCACCGACGTCAGGATTCCGGCGAAGTAGGCGATGGCCATCGTGATGTGGAAGTTCAGTGCCGCCCGGGTGTGCTCCCGGACGAAGTTGCCGCGGTCCCGCAGGACGAGGTAGGCGATGACCGGCACCAGGACGTTCGAGAAGATCCCGCCGACGTGCGTCAGGGTCGCCCAGAGGCGCTGGTCCTCGGGGGTCATCGGCTGCGGGGGCTGGTGACCGGTCGGGTACTGCTGCCCGGGCTGCTGCCCGCCGCCGTACTGCCCACCCGGGTACTGCCCGCCGGGGTACTGCCCGCCGGGCTGCTTCCCGCCCGGGTACTGGTCGCCCGGGCCGCCGGGTCCGTGTCCGTCGCTCATGCCCGCAGCGTACCGATCGACCGGTGGGGAAGTCCCGTCCCGTCGGCGGTCGGGCGTAGGATCAGCACTCGGCATGTGAGAGTGCCAGCCGGACGGGTCGACACGAGCGGAGGGAACCGATGGTCAGCGAACGGAGCCTCGAGGTCCTCAAGGCGATCGTGCGCGACTACGTCGCCTCGCGCGAACCCGTCGGCTCGAAGACCATCGTCGAGCGCCATGCCTTCGGGGTCAGCGCCGCCACGATCCGCAACGACATGGCCCAGCTCGAGGACGAGCAGCTCATCACCGCCCCGCACACCTCCTCCGGCCGGGTGCCGACGGACAAGGGGTACCGGGTCTTCGTCGACCACCTGGCGGCCGCGCGTCCGCTCTCCGGCGCGCAGCGGCAGGCGATCGAGACCTTCCTCGGCGCCTCGAACGACCTCGACGACGTCCTCACCCGCACCGTCCGGCTGCTCAGCCAGTTGACGAACCAGGTCGCGCTCGTGCAGTACCCGACGATGGGCCACGCGCGTGTCCAGCACGTCGAACTCGTCCGGCTCGCGGACAACCGGTTGATGGTGGTCCTCATCACCGACACCGCCCGGGTCGAGCAGCGCGTGATCGAGACGGACGTCCCGTTCGACGAGTCCGCGCTCTCCGAACTCCGCACCCTCGTCAACGGCGCGACCGTGGGCCTGCTGCTGCAGGACGCTCCGCAGGCGCTCCGTGCGATCCCCGGCCAACTCCGACCCGCGGTCCAGCCGCTCGCCGGCGTCGTGGTCGCGAGCCTGGTCGAGCAGGTCGCCGCCAACCGTCAGGACCGCCTGCTGATGGCGGGTGCCGCCAACCTGGCGAAGAGCGAGCAGGACTTCTCCGGCGGGCTCTTCCCCGTGCTCGAGGCGATCGAGGAACAGGTCACCCTGCTCCGGTTGTTCGGCGAGATGCAGGTCGACGACATCGCCGTGGCAGCGAGCATCGGGCGTGAGAACGCCGAGTACGGTCTCGACGCCACGAGCATCGTCGCCGGCGGCTACCTGGCCGCCCGCGGTGAGATCGCCCGTCTGGGCGTCCTCGGTCCGACCAGGATGGACTACGGCACGAACATGGCCGCGGTCCGCGCGGTCGCCCGCTACCTGTCCCGGCTGCTCGGCGAGAACTGACCGCCGGACACCCCCACCCCGTCCACCCACGCACCCCCTGAGGAACACTTGGCAGACCACTACGACGTCCTCGGCGTCCCGCGCGACGCCTCCGACGCCGACATCAAGAAGGCGTACCGGCGGCTCGCTCGCGAACTGCACCCGGACGTGAACCCGAGCCCCGACGCCGCTGAGCGCTTCAAGGACGTCACCCACGCGTACGACGTCCTCAGCGACCCGGAACAGCGCCGTCGCTTCGACGCCGGCCCACAGGACGGCGGGTTCGGTGCCGGCGCCGGCGGTTTCAGCGACATCTTCGACGCCTTCTTCGGCGGCGGCGGTGGCGGTGGTGGCCGGGGGACCGGTCCCCGCAGCCGTGCCGAGCGCGGCGGCGACGCCCTGCTCCGGCTCGAGGTGGACCTGGACGAGGTCGTCTTCGGCACGCACAAGGACCTCGAGGTCGACACCGCCGTGCTCTGCGACACGTGCGGCGGTTCCTGCTGCGCGCCCGGCACGAGCCCGCAGACGTGCGACATCTGCGGCGGGACCGGCCACATCCAGCGCCAGGTCCGCTCGCTCCTCGGCAACGTCGTGACCAGCGCTCCGTGTGGCACCTGCCGCGGCTACGGCACGGTCATACCGAACCCGTGCCCCACCTGTCAGGGTCAGGGCCGCGTCCGGGCCCGTCGCACCGTTCCGGTGGACGTGCCCGCCGGCGTCGACTCGGGCCTCCGCCTGCAGATGCCCGGCCAGGGCGAGGTCGGCCCGGCCGGTGGACCCGCCGGTGACCTGTACCTCGAGGTCCGCGTCCGCCACCACGACGTCTTCAGCCGTGACGGAGACGACCTCCTCGCGACGCTCGAGGTCCCGATGACCGACGCCATCCTCGGTGCGACGACCACGATCGACGGCCTGGACGGTCCGGTCGAGCTCGAGCTCCGTCCGGGCGTGCAGAGCGCCGACGTCCTGGTCATCAAGGACCGCGGCGTCACGAAGCTCCGCGGCTCGGGCCGCGGTGACCTCAAAGTCGGCATCCAGGTCGTCACCCCGAGCAAGCTCTCGCACAAGGAGCGGCAGCTGGTCGAACAGCTCGCGAAGTCCCACAAGGCCGGTGCCCCGCAGCTGTCCCGCTTCCAGCAGGGCATGTTCGGGAAGCTCCGCGACCGGTTCTTCAACTTCTGATGGCCTCGCTCTACCTCGTCGACACGCTCGACGGCGTTGCGGTGGGCGGCCAGGTGTCGCTCGAGGGCGCCGAGGGGCGCCATGCCGTGACGGTCTCGCGTGTCCGGGTCGGGGAGGAGCTCAGGATCTCGGACGGACGCGGCACCGTGGTCGCCGGTACGGTCGCCTCGGTCGGCAGGGACTCGCTCCTGCTCGCCGTCGCGACCGTCGGCGTCGAACCGGCTCCGCGTCCGTCCCTGACCCTCGTGCAGGCGCTCGCCAAGGGCGGCCGTGACGAGATGGCCGTGCAGGCCGCGACCGAGATCGGTGTCGACCGGGTCGTGCCGTGGGCAGCCGCGCGCAGCGTCTCGCGCTGGGACGGCCCGAAGGTCGAGAAGGGCCGTGCCCGGTGGGCGGCCATCGCGCACGAGGCAGCGAAACAGGCGGTGCGCTCGCGTGTCCCCGACGTGGTGGCGCCGGTGACGACGGCGCAGCTCGCGGGCGGCGCGGGAGCGGCAGCACCGGCGGACGGCCAGGAGGCCCGCCGGCAGCTGGTCCTGCTCGAACCGACCGCCTCGGTGCGGCTCGCCGCCTGGGAGCCGCCGACCGACGTCGACGAGATCGCCCTGGTCGTCGGGCCGGAGGGTGGGATCGAGCCGTCGGAGCTCGAGCGTCTCGAATCGGCCGGCGCGGTGCGGGTGCGACTCGGCGACACCGTGCTGCGGACCTCCACCGCCGGACCGGCGGCCCTGGCCGTCCTGCAGTCGCGGCTCGGACGCTGGTGACTCCGTCCGGCGTGGATCGGAGCACCGGAGACATCGGGAAGGCGCGGCGTCGGTCGCGCGTTCTACGATGGTGCCCATGACCAGCACCGAGCCCAGCGTCTTCACGAAGATCGTCACGCGCGAGATCCCGGCGACCATCGTCGCCGAGGACGACCGTGTCATCGCCTTCGAGGACAATGCGCCCAAGGCCCCCGTGCACGTGCTCGTCGTCCCGAAGACCCAGGCGTACGCGAACGTGGGCGAGCTCGCGGCCGCCGACCCCGACCTGCTCGCGCACGTCGTCACGACAGCGCAGCGCATCGCCGACGAACGCGCCGGCGGCCAGTTCCGACTCGTGTTCAACACCGGCGAAGCCGCCGGCCAGACCGTGTTCCACGTGCACGCGCACGTACTCGCAGGAGACCTGCAGGAAGGCACCCTTGCCAGCTGACGAACCAGCCACCACCGAGCCGGACTCCGTCTCGACCTCCGAACTCACCGTCGACGGCATCGCCATGGTGCAGTTGCTCGGCCCGCAGGACCGCCTGCTGAAGACCGTCGAACGCCAGTACCCGTCCGTCCGCGTCCTGGTGCGCGGCAACCAGGTCACGCTGTCCGGACCCGAGCGCGACGTCACGCGTGCCCGGGCCCTGGTCGACGAGCTCGTCGGCATGGTCCGGCGCGGGCAGGACATCGGGCAGTCGGACATCCCGACCTCGGCGCGCATCATCGACGAAGAGCGCAGCCCGTCCAACGTGTTCGGCACCCCGATCGTCTCGAGCCGCGGCAAGTCGGTGCGCCCGAAGACCGACGGGCAGCGTGCGTACGTCGACGCCATCGACGAGAACACGATCACGTTCGGCATCGGCCCGGCCGGTACCGGCAAGACCTACCTGGCGATGGCGAAGGCCGTCCAGGCCCTGCAGCGACGCGAGGTCTCGCGCATCATCCTCACCCGTCCCGCGGTCGAGGCCGGCGAGCGGCTCGGGTTCCTCCCCGGCACGCTCACCGACAAGATCGACCCGTACCTCCGCCCGCTGTACGACGCGCTCAACGAGATGATGGACCCCGAGCTGGTCCCGAAGCTCCTGGCCGCCGGCACGGTCGAGGTCGCCCCGCTCGCCTACATGCGCGGCCGGACGCTCAACGACTCGTTCGTCGTCCTCGACGAGGCGCAGAACACCACTCCCGAGCAGATGAAGATGTTCCTGACGCGTCTGGGCTTCGGTTCGAAGATGGTGATCACGGGGGACATCACCCAGGTCGACCTGCCGGGCAACGTCTCCGGCCTGCGCCTGGTGACCCGGATCCTGCAGGACGTCGACGACATCCACTTCGCCCGCCTCGGCAGCGAGGACGTGGTACGCCACACCCTGGTCGGCCGGATCGTCGACGCCTACACCGTCTACGACGAGGAACGACTCGTCGAGCAGGCCGCGAAACGCCCCCACCAGCAGGACGACCGCCGAGGAGGCACCCGGTGAGCATCGAGCTCAACAACGAGTCCGGTGTGGCGGTGGACGAGGACGTCGTGCAGCGCCTCGCCGCGTTCGCACTCGACGCCATGCACGTGCACGCGGACGCCGAACTCGCGATCGTCTTCGTCGACGAGGGCGCGATGGAGCAGCTGCACATCCGGTGGATGGACGAGCCCGGCCCGACCGACGTCCTGAGCTTCCCGATGGACGAACTCCGTCCGGGGACCGAGGACGAGCCGACGCCCGCCGGGCTCCTCGGCGACATCGTGGTCTGCCCGCAGGTCGCCGAGGAGCAGGCGAAGACCGCCGGCCACTCGACGCTCGACGAGATCCTGCTGCTGACCTGCCACGGCATCCTGCACCTGCTCGGCTTCGACCACGCGGAGCCGGAGGAGAAGGCCGAGATGTTCGGTCTGCAGGGCGAGATCCTGACCGCCTTCGCCGCAGCGCGTCGGGGGCGGTGACCGCAGTGCTGCTCGTCGCCGGACTGCTCGCGGTGGCGTTCCTGCTGGTGGTCCTCGGCGGACTGCTCGCGGCCGCCGACTCTGCGCTGTCGGTCCTCTCGCGCGCCGACCTCGAGGAGATCGCCCGCGGCAGCAAGCGCCGCCGTGCGATCGAGGCCCTGGCGGACGACCCGGGTGCGCACGTCAACGCGCTGAACTTCTTCCGGGTGCTCGCCGAGACGGCCGCCGCGGTGCTCGTGACGATCGCCCTCGTGACGGTGTTCGACACGTGGTGGGTCGCCCTGATCGTGTCCGCGGCCGTGATGACCGCGGTGTCGTTCGTGCTCGTCGGGTCCAGCCCGCGCAGCGTCGGACGCGCCCATGCCGAGGGCATCATCGCCGCCACCGGCGGGTTGGTCCGCGGGGTCCGCATCGTGCTCGGGCCGCTCGCCGGCCTCCTCGTCGCGATCGGTGACCGGGTCACCCCGGGCCGCGTCCGCAGTGCGTCCAGCGTCTCGAGTGAGGAGCAGCTGCTCTCGCTGGTCGACGAAGCCACCGAGAGCAACGTGCTCGAGGCGGACGACCGCGAACTCATCCACTCGGTCTTCGCGTTCAGTGACACCCTGGTGCGCGAGGTCATGGTGCCCCGGACCGACATGGTCACCGCGGACGCCGCCGACACGATCGCGGCGGTCATGGAGCAGTTCCTGGCCACCGGCGTGTCCCGCATGCCGGTCATCGGTCGGGACAGCGACGACGTGCTCGGGGTGGCGTACCTGCGCGACGTGGCCCGGGGCCTCTACGAGCGCCCCGAGGTCGGTGTCCGCCCGGTCCGCACGATGCTCCGGCCGGCCGAGTTCCTGCCGGAGTCGAAGCCCGCCGACGAGACCCTGCGGCACATGCAGCTCGCGAAGAACCACCTGGTGCTCGTGGTCGACGAGTACGGCGGCGTCGCGGGCCTCGTCACGATGGAGGACCTCATCGAGGAACTCGTCGGTGACATCTCGGACGAGTACGACCGTGCCGTTGTCGACCGCGCGGAGATCGAACCGGGGCGTTGGCGCATCTCGGCTCGACTGCCCATCGACGAGCTCGGTGACCTGTTCGGAATCGAACTCGACGACGACGACGTCGACACCGCCGGTGGCCTGCTCACGAAGGAGCTCGGGCACCTGCCCTCCGCCGGGGACGCCGTCACGGTGTCCGGGGTCCTGCTCACCGCGGACCGCGTCGAGGGCAAGCGCCGACACCTCATCACCGTGGTCGCCGAACGGACCGCCGACCTCGCGTCCGCCGAGCAGGCCTTCGGCGACTCCGACCACTCCACGACGGGAACACGAACCACATGACCGACTCCGGACCCGACACCGCGCCCGAGGCGACGACCCCCTACCGCGCGGGCTTCGTCTCCTTCGTCGGTCGCCCGAACGTCGGCAAGTCGACGCTGACCAACGCCCTGGTCGGCCAGAAGGTCGCGATCACCTCGTCGAAGCCGCAGACCACCCGGCGGGCCATCCGCGGCATCGTCCACCGTCCGCACGGGCAGGTCATCGTGGTCGACACCCCCGGTGTGCACCGCCCGCGGACCCTCCTCGGCGAGCGACTCAACGACCTCGTCCAGTCCACGCTCGGCGACGTCGACGTGATCGGGTTCTGCGTGCCCGCGAACGAACCGATCGGGCCGGGCGACCGATTCATCAACGACACCCTCGACCAGTACCCCCGGGCGAAGAAGGTCGCGATCGTCACGAAGATCGACCGCTCCGGCAAGGAGAAGATCGCCGAGCAGCTCCTCGCGGTGTCCCGGCTCCGCGAGTGGGACGCGATCATCCCGACCTCCGGTACCGAGGGGCTGCAGCTCGAGGACCTCCTCGACGAGGTCGTGTCGCTGCTGCCCGAGTCACCGCAGCTGTACGACGACCTCGCCGTCACCGAGGAGACCGACGAAGAGCGGGTCGGCGAGCTCATCCGCGAGGCCGCGCTCGAGGGCGTCCGTGACGAGCTGCCGCACTCGTTGGCCGTCGTCATCGAGGACATGGTCGAGCCCGACGCCGACGACGACCCGGACGGCCCCCTGCGCATCTTCGCCAACCTGTTCGTCGAGCGGGACAGCCAGAAGTCGATCGTCATCGGCCACAAGGGCAGCCGACTCAAGGACGTCGGCACGCGCGCCCGTGTCGAGATCGAGGGCCTGCTCGGTCGCCACGTCTACCTGAACATCCGCGTGAAGGTCGCCAAGGAGTGGCAGCGCGACCCGAAGCAGCTCGGCCGACTGGGGTTCTGACCCGGGTCATCCCACGGTCGGACGCGCCGGGCAGGCGCGCGCCGTACCGTGGAGTGGTGTTCCGTCCCGTCCTCCGCACCCAGCTCGTCGTCGACATCGGCACGGCGGTCCTGCTCGGCGCGCTCGTCGCGATCCTGTCGGCGCAGGGGGTCGACGACGTCGCGGCACTCGTCACGACCGCGGTCCTGTCCCTGGCGCTCGCCCTGCGCCGGGTCGCGCCGGGGCTCGCCCTCGGGATCGCCTGGGTCGGTGCCGTCGTCCAGATGGCAACGATGCAGACCGCCGGGATGGCCGACCTGTTCATCTCCGGAGTGCTCTACACGACGAGCGTCTACGGCACCCGGCGCATCCGGATCGCCGGCCTGGTCTCCGCGATCGTGGGCTCGGTCGTCGCCGGCACCTACATGGGCTTCCGCATCTACGGCGTGCCGGGCGTCGGTGGCCCGGAGACCCTGGACGAGGCCGTGCAGTACGGCGCGATGCTGTTCGTCGTCGTCCTGGCGGTCCTGCTGCTGCCCTGGCTCGCCGGCCTGGCCGTCCGGGCCCGCCGCTCTGCGCGGATGAGCCGGGAGGCGCAGCTCCTCGCCGAACGGGACGCCGCGCGGGCAGACCGGAACGTCGCGATCGAGCAGGAGCGCGTCCGGATCGCCCGCGACATGCACGACATCGTGGCGCACTCGCTCGCGGTCGTGATCGCCCAGGCCGACGGTGCCCGGTACGCCCTCCGCGCCGACCCGGCCGTCGCCGACGAGGCCCTCGACACGATCGGCTCGACCGCCCGACGCGCGCTCGGGGACGTCCGCGAGCTGCTCGGCGCACTGCGGCACGAGCAGGGCACCGCTCCGACGCCGGACGTCGACGACATCGAGCGGCTCGTCGGGCAGATGCGCGACGTGGGGCTCGAGGTGCAGGTGGAGCGTGAGGGCGACCCGTCCACCCTGCCGACCACGACGCAGCTCGCCGTGTACCGGATCGTGCAGGAGAGCCTGACGAACGCGTACAAGCACGGGGCTCCCGGCTCGACCGTCCGTGCCCGGTTGACCTACCGCCCGGACACCGTCGAGATCGACGTGGTGAACCGCCGCTCGGAGGACGACCGACCCGGCCCGGGCACCGGTCACGGACTCGTGGGGATGCGCGAGCGTGCCACGATGTCCGGCGGGAGCATGACGGCCGGACCCCGGGGCGACGACTTCGCAGTGGCGGTCCGGATGCCCGCCCAGCCGTCGACCGGGCAGATGCCCCGGAACACGATCCCGACCCGATGACGACGAGCAGGCGATGACCGACATGAGCACGAACACGAGCACTCCCGACGCGGCGCGCATCCGCGTCGCCCTGGTCGACGACCAGGCGCTGTTCCGCACCGGCATCCGGATGCTGATCAGCTCCCAGCCGGACCTGCAGTTCGTGGGAGAGGCCGGCGACGGCGCCGAGGGCATCGAGCTCGTCCGCCGGAACCGCCCGGACGTCGTGCTCATGGACATCCGGATGCCCGTGAAGGACGGCATCAGCGCCACCGCAGACATCGTCTCGAGCGGCTCCGACGCGAAGGTGCTCGTCCTCACCACGTTCGACTTCGACGAGGCGGCCGCGAAGGCCATCCGTGCCGGGGCGAGCGGCTTCGTGCTCAAGGACGCCGACCCGGAGTTCCTGCTCGCGGCGATCCGGACCGTGCATGCCGGCACGACGGTGTTCGCCGCCTCCGCGACCCGCGAGCTGCTCCGCCGGTACGAGGACCCGGCCGACCTGCGGTCGACGGTGCCCCCGGCCTTCGCCGGCCTGACCCCGCGAGAGCGCGAGATCTTCGACCTCGCAGCGCGGGGGCTCAGCAACGCCGAGATCGCGGCCCACGAGTACGTCAGCGAAGCGACCGTGAAGACCCACATCTCGCGGGTCCTCACGAAGCTCGAGCTGCGCGACCGGGTGCGGCTCGTCGTGTTCGCGCACGAGCACGGCCTCGTCACCAGGGGCGACTGAGACATCATCCGCCAGAGGGAGATCGGCCGCGGATCCGCACCGATGGGATGACGGACGCGCGCCGGTCGACGGACGCGGTACGGGCCTCCCGGACGCGATCGTGGGGTCATGACCAGCCACGACCCGATCATCCGTCTCGACCACGTGTCCAAGCACTACGGCGACGCCGCGCGCCGGGTGACCGCCCTCGACGACGTCAGCGTCGACATCGGCGCCGGCGAGTTCACCGCCGTGATGGGCCCCTCCGGTTCCGGCAAGTCGACGCTCATGCACGTCGCCGCCGGTCTCGACCAGGTGTCCGCCGGTCACATCACGATCGACGGGACCGACATCACCGGCCTCGGCGACCGCGAGCTCACCGAACTCCGTCGCCGTCGGCTCGGCTTCGTGTTCCAGTCGTTCAACCTCGTCCCGACGCTCGACGTCAGCGAGAACATCCGGCTGCCGTTCCTGCTCGGCGGGCACAAGCCGGACCGCGAGGAGTCGGCGTGGATCGACCGTCTGGTCGAGATGCTCGGGCTCGGCAACCGGCTCACGCACCGCCCGCACGAGCTGTCCGGCGGACAGCAGCAGCGGGTCGCGATCGCTCGGGCGCTCGCCTCGCGCCCGGCCGTCGTCGTCGCCGACGAACCGACCGGTGCACTCGACTCCCGCACCGGACGCGACGTGCTCGCCATCCTCCGCGGCGCCGTCGAGGAGTGGGGCCAGAGCGTCGTGATGGTGACGCACGACCCCGTCGCCGCCGCCAACGCCGACCGGATCCTGTTCCTCGCCGACGGCCGCGTCGTCGACGACCGGCCACGCATGGGTGCCGCCGAGATCTCCGCCACGATGCTCGGCATGGAGGCGGCAGCGTGAACGGCACCGTGAACGGCGTCCGGCAGTTCGCGCCGACGATCCTCGTCGCAGCACTCGGCACGACCTTCGGGTCCGCGCTCGTCATCGCCCCGGGCATCGTCGCCGAGGCGATGGCCGCCACGGGGCTCGACGACCTCCGATCGGTCAAGTCGGTCCTCTCGGTGATCGGCTGGCTGTTCCTCGGCATCGCCCTGTACGTCGGTGCGATCGTCACCGCCAACACCTGTGCGACGCTCATCGCCGGCCAGACCCGCGTGATCGCCCTGCAGCGGCTCGTCGGCGCGACCGGTGCCTCGCTCCGGGCACGGATCACGCGGACCGGGCTCGTCGTCGGCCTGCTCGGCGGCGTCATCGGCGCGGTGGTCGGCACCGGGCTCTCGGCGGTGTTCGTCGCCGTGCTCCGCGGGAACGGGTTCCTGCCCGATCGCTCGTACACCCTGCTGCCCTGGGAGCTCGTGCTGCCGGTCGTCGCTGTCGTCCTCGCCACCTGGGGTGCGTTCGCAGCGGGTTCGCGACGCGTGCTCACGGTGACCCCGCTGCAGGCGCTCTCCTCGAGCGTCGAGGTCAGCCACGAGGACGTCCGGTCCGGCACCGCGCGCAAGGTCTGGGCGGTCATCCTGATGTCCGGGGGAGCGCTGCTCGCGCTGCTCGGGCTGGCGCTCAGCGGCACCACGCCGGTCGCCGTCTTCCCGGCAGCGCTCGGCGGGTTCGTGTCCTTCGCCGGGGTCTCCATCGGCGCCACGATCGTGATGCCGCCGGTCCTGCAGGCCATCGGGCGCGTCGGGTCCGCCGACCCGGTCGTCCTGCTCGCGGGGCGCAACGCGATGCGCGCGCCGGCGCGGTCCGCACGTGCCACGATCGGCCTCGTCATCGGCGTGACCCTGCTCGTCACCTTCGCGGTCGCGCTCGGGATCATGCAGCACGTCACCGAGTCCACCCTCTCGGGGCAGAGCGGCATCACGCCCGCCATGCTCGAGCAGCAGCGCACCTTCTTCGCACAGCTCAACGCCGTGGTCAGCGTCGTGGTCGGCTTCTCCGCCGTGATCGCCGCCGTCGGGGTCGTCAACGCGCTCGCCCTCGGCGTCCTGCAGCGCCGCCGGGAACTCGGACTGCTGCGCGTCCTCGGTCTGACCGGGGCGCAGGTCCGCCGGATGATCGTCACCGAGGCCGTCCAGATGGTCGTCGCCGCCGTGGTCACCGGACTCGTGCTCGGCACGTTCTACGGCTGGCTGGGCGGGCAGACGCTGCTCGGGATCCTGGGCTCGGTGGTCACGCCGGTCCTGCCGCCGCTGACGATCGCGATCGTGGTCGTCGGAGCCCTGGTCCTCGCGGTCGTCGCGACGGTCGCGCCCGTGCGTCGCGCGATGCGCGTCCCGCCGACGGAAGCGCTCGCGGTGGACTGACGCGGTCGCGGTCGGTGACGACGGGAGAGACGGGAGGGACGGGAAGGACGGGAAGGACGGGAGGGACGGACGGACGGGAGGCGCGGTGCCAGCCGGCACCGCGCCTCCCGTCCGTCCGTGCTCCCGTCACACTGTGCGCCACCCGGGGCCCACGGTGCTACCGTGAACCCGATGTACTCGGCACTCCTCCTCCTTCGTCGCCGCGACGAGGCCTGACAACCGGCCCACCTCGTCGCGGAGTCCGTCGTGGCCGCACCGCAACCACACCGACGAAAGCGAACCGATGCAGAACGCACAGCGCCCCTCCGGGATGCCGATCCACAAGTACGTCCCCTTCTCCGAGCAGATCACCGTCGACCTGCCCGACCGCACCTGGCCGACCAAGCAGATCGACCGTGCGCCGCGCTGGTGCGCCGTCGACCTGCGTGACGGCAACCAGGCGCTCATCGACCCGATGGACGCCGATCGCAAGCGGGCGATGTTCGACCTGCTCGTGCGCATGGGCTACAAGGAGATCGAGGTCGGGTTCCCCAGCGCATCGCAGACTGACTTCGACTTGGTCCGCAGCCTGATCGACGAGGACGCGATCCCCGACGACGTCACGATCCAGGTCCTGACCCAGGCCCGCGAGCACCTCATCGACCGCACGTACGAGGCGATCGACGGGGCGAAGCAGGCCATCGTGCACCTCTACAACTCGACGAGCATCGTGCAGCGCGAGGTCGTCTTCCGCACCGACGTGCAGGGTGTCGTCGACATCGCCGTCGCCGGAGCGCACATGTGCAAGGCGGCGGAGGGCCGGCTGCAGCACGACACGACGGTCTACTACGAGTACTCGCCGGAGTCCTACACGGGCACCGAGCTCGAGGTCGCGGTGCAGATCTGCAACGCCGTGCTCGAGGTCTTCACGCCGACGCCCGAGCGCAAGGTCATCATCAACCTGCCCGCGACCGTCGAGATGGCGACGCCGAACGTCTACGCCGACTCGATCGAGTGGATGTCGCGGAACCTCGCGCACCGCGAGGACGTCATCCTGTCGCTGCACCCGCACAACGACCGCGGGACCGCCGTCGCCGCTGCCGAGTTGGGGTACATGGCCGGTGCCGACCGCATCGAGGGGTGCCTGTTCGGCAACGGTGAGCGGACCGGCAACGTCGACCTCGTCGCCCTGGGCATGAACCTGTTCACGCAGGGCATCGACCCGGAGATCGACTTCTCGGACATCGACCAGGTCAAGCGCACGGTCGAGTACTGCAACCAGCTGCCGGTGCCGGAGCGCCAGCCGTGGGCGGGCGACCTCGTCTACACGGCGTTCAGCGGCTCGCACCAGGACGCCATCAAGAAGGGGCTCGAGGCCCTCGAGGCCCGTGCAGCCGCCGAGGGTGTTGGCGTCGACGACGTCGTCTGGGCGGTGCCGTACCTGCCGGTCGACCCGAAGGACATCGGCCGTTCGTACGAGGCCGTGATCCGCGTCAACTCGCAGTCCGGCAAGGGCGGCGTCGCGTACCTGCTGAAGACCGACCACGCGCTCGACCTGCCCCGCAAGCTGCAGATCGAGTTCAGCGGTGTCGTGCAGCAGCGCACCGACGCCGAGGGCGGCGAGTTCACCTCCGACCGGATCTGGGACCTGTTCCACGACGAGTACCTGCCCGCCCACGTCGACGACGACAAGTGGGGTCGGTACGAGATCACGAAGACCGCCACGTCGAGCGACTTCGACGGCACGACCAAGCTGTCGGTCGCGATGCGCGTCGACGAGGGATCGATCACGTCCGAGGCCGTCGGCACCGGTCCGATCGACGCGTTCCTCACGGTGATGAAGGAGCAGGGCGTCGCGGTCACGCTGTACGACTACTCCGAGCACACGATGAGCGCCTCGGGTGACGCGCAGGCGGCGTCCTACGTCGAGCTCGACGTCGACGGCGTCCGGCTGTGGGGCGTCGGGATCGACGCCGACATCGCGACGGCCTCGCTCAAGGCGATCGTCTCCGCGGTGAACCGTGCGGTGCGCGCGGGTGCCGCCTCGGGCGCGCCGGAGCTCGTCTCCGCCTGACCCGACCTGACCCGACCCGGGACGGGAGGCGCAGTGCGGGCCCGCACCGCGCCTCCCGTCCGTTCCCTGGTCGCCGCCAGCGTCGAGGTCGCACGTCCTGCCGTCCGGACGCCGTCGCGGCGGCAGTTCCCGCGACCTCGGCGATCACCACGCGGCGGGTTGTGCGACCTCGGCGACCTCGGCGAGCGGGCGAGCGGGCGAGCGGGCGAGCGGGCGGGGGTGTCGGCGGCGCGGGGGATACTGGGGGCATGCCGCTGTACCGGGACGAGTGCGTCGTGTTGCGCACCCACAAGCTCGGTGAGGCCGACCGCATCGTCACGATGCTCAGCCGGGAGCACGGCAAGATCCGCGCCGTCGCGAAGGGCGTCCGGCGCACCGCGTCGAAGTTCGGCTCGCGCCTCGAACCGTTCATGGTCGTCGACGCCCAGTTCTACGAGGGCCGCTCGCTCGACATCGTCACGCAGGCGGAGTCCCTCGGCGCGTACGGCGCCCGCATCGTCGCCGACTACGGGGCGTACACCGCCGCGAGCGCGATGGTCGAGACCGCCGACCGACTGAGCGAGGCGGACGCCGGCCTGCAGCAGTACCTGCTGCTCGTCGGTGCACTGCGGTCGCTGTCGCGCGGTGAGCACCAGCCGAGTGCCACTCTCGACTCGTACCTGCTCCGCGCGATGAGCATCGCCGGGTGGGCGCCGTCCTTCAGCGACTGCGCCGTCACCGGGGAGCCCGGACCGCACTCGGCGTTCGTCGTGCAGCTCGGCGGGGTCGTGGCGGACTCGGCCGCGCCTCCCGGCACGCCGCGTCTGGACCCGGCGACGCTCGCCGTCCTCGGGCAGCTGCTGGCGGGGGACTGGGGCAGTGTCGACGTGACGGACGAGCGGACGAGATCGCGGGCCTCCGGCGTGGTCGCGGCGTACGCGCAGTGGCACCTGGAACGATCGCTCCGTTCGTTGCCGCACGTCGACCGCACCGAGCACCCGTCGCCGCTCGCGCCGCACCCCGGTGGTGTGCCGGCGGCGGTCGCAGCGGTGCCGGCGCCCGCCGTGCCGACGCCGGACGACCACGACCCCGTCCCCGGAGGAACCCGCGCATGAGCCCTCGCCGTCCCGCCGCCGAACCGGGTCCGTTCCTGCCCGTCGACTGGACGGGCGAGCAGCCCCCGGCGATCCCGAAGCGCTTCGTGCCAGGCCACGTGGCGATCGTGATGGACGGCAACGGCCGCTGGGCGAACCAGCGCGGACTCACCCGGGTCGAAGGGCACAAGGCCGGTGAGGCCTCACTGCTCGACGTCGTCGCCGGCGCGATCCAGATCGGCGTCACGCACGTCTCCGCGTACGCGTTCTCGACCGAGAACTGGAAGCGCTCGCCCGAAGAGGTCCGGTTCCTGATGGGCTTCAACCGCGACGTCATCCGCCGCCGTCGGGACCAGCTGCACGAGTGGGGTGTCCGGGTCCGCTGGGCCGGCCGGACCCCGAAGCTCTGGCGCAGCGTCATCGACGAGCTGCAGACCGCCGAGGAGATGACTGCCTCGAACGACGTCCTGACCCTGACGATGTGCGTCAACTACGGCGGCCGGAACGAGATCGCCGATGCGGTGCGCGGGATCGCGGACGACGTGGCGGCCGGACGCCTGAAGCCGAGCCAGGTCACCGAGAAGACCCTGGCGAAGCGGTTGTACGTGCCCGAGTTGCCGGACGTCGACCTGTTCCTCCGGAGCTCGGGCGAGCAGCGGACCAGCAACTTCCTGCTCTGGCAGTCGGCGTACGCCGAGATGGTGTTCCTCGACCGGCTCTGGCCCGACTTCCGGCGCACCGACCTCTGGGGTGCGATCGAGGAGTACGCCAGCCGCGATCGTCGCTACGGCGGCGCGGTCGACACGCCGACCGCGTAGGCACGGGGGTCGGTCGCGCGTCAGGCGAGGAGGTGCCCCGCCGACCGCACCGCTTCCAGCGCCGCCCGGACGCTCGGCACGCGCTCCGCCCCGCGGGCCACGACCACCTCCACGCGTCGGGCGAGGTCGTCGTCCACGGGGTCGACCGACACCCCCGCGGGGATGACCGTCGTCGCGAGCGCCAGTCGGGGGAGCAGCGCCACCCCGAGCCCGGCGGCGACGAGTCCGACGACCGCGGCCGCGTTGTCCGTCTCCAGGACGATCTCCGGCGTGAACCCCGCGGTCGCGCACGAGGCGAGCAGGTGGCCGCGGCACCGCGGACACCCGCCGATCCAGCGGGCGTCGCGGTGGGACGCGAGGTCCACGGCGGTGGAGCCGGCGGGGCGGACAGGATCCGGGCCTCCCGGCAGGCCGGCACCGTCCGCAGCGACCGGCGTCACCAGGGCGAGCGGGTCACGCCCGAGCGGACGGGTGACGAGCCCCGGGTCCGGGACGGCCCCGACCTCGTCGCCGTCGTAGGTGAAGGTGAGTGCGACGTCGACCTCGCCACCGCGCAGCAGATCGAGTGCCTCGGGCGGTTCGACCTCGACGTACGAGGTCGTCACGCCGGGAGCCGTCACCGCCATCCGGGCGAGCACCGCGGGCACCAGTGCGGACGAGGCACTCGGGAACCCGGCCAACCGCACGCGCCCACGGGTGAGCCCGCCGACGGCGTCGAGGTCCTCGCGGGCGGCGGTCAGTGCGGCCTGCACGTGCAGGGCGTGGTCGGCGAGCACCTGCCCGGCGTGCGTGAGGGTCGCGCCGCGTCCACCGCGCAGGACGAGTGCGTGCCCGAGACGCAGTTCCGCCCGGGTGAGCAGCTGGCTGACGGCCGGTTGACTCGACCCGAGCGCGACGGCAGCGCGGGTGATCGACCCGCTGTCGGCGACGGCTCGGAGGACTCGGAGCAGCTGCGGGTCGATGTCGTCCATCACGCGATGTTACCGGTGGCACAACGAACCTGCTCTGGCGTGATGGCTCCGGTGGAGGGAACCTGTCGGACATGGACTCGTTCCCCACGGACTCGTTCCCCGCCGGCCGCGGGTACCTCGCTGCGTGCACCGCCGGCCTCCCGTCGCGCGGCACCCTCGCCGCGCAGCGCGCAGACCTCGACGCCTGGTCACGCGCCGAGACCTCGCCGGCCCACTACGGCGCCCTCGTCGAGGAGGGGCGCGCGCTCTTCGCGGACCTGGTCGACGTCCCGGCAGCGCGGGTCGCGACCGGATCGCAGACCTCGGTGATGGCCGCCGTCGTCGCCGACGCCCTGCCCGACGGCGCCGAGGTGGTCGTCCCCGACGGCGACTTCAGCTCCGTCGTCTTCCCCTTCCTGGCACAGGCACACCGCGGCGTCCGGGTCCGGAGCGTCCCCCTGGTCGAACTCGCCGCGTCGATCGGCCCGGACACCGCGCTCGTCGCCTGGTCCGCCGTGCAGTCCGCCACCGGTGTCGTCACCGACCCCGACCCGGTCGTCGCCGCGGCCCGACGCGTCGGCGCACTCACGCTCTGCGACCTCACGCAGGCCGCCGGCGTCCTCCCCGTGTCCGCCGCCCCCTTCGACGTCACCATCACCCATGCCTACAAGTGGCTCTGCGCACCCCGCGGGGTCGCCTTCATGACGCTCTCCGACACCGCGCTCGGCCGACTGCGGCCCGTGCAGGCCGGGTGGTACGCGGGGCAGGACGTCTGGTCCTCCTGCTACGGGCCCGCCATGCGGCTGGCCGACGACGCCCGCCGTTTCGACGTCTCGCCGGCCTGGCCGGCGTGGCCCGGCGCGGTCGCCGCCCTCCGGCACACCGCCTCGCTCGACGCGCACTCGACCTGGAGGCACGCCACCGGTCTCGCAGACCGGCTCTGTGACGCGCTGGGGGCGCCTCGGCAGGGGCAGCGTTCGGGTGGGCAGGCGATCATCACCTTCCCGGACGCCGACGGCACCGGGCTGCGTGCGCTCACCGCCGCAGGACTCACCGCCTCGGGGCGGGCCGGACGGCTGCGGATCGCGTTCCACCTCTGGAACGACGAGGACGACGTGGGCGCCGTGGCGGCGGCGCTGGCGGGGGTGGAACCGGGCGCGTCGAGCGAGGCGGTGTGCCGGAGGGCGGCGACCGCGC
>NZ_QKSL01000038.1:0-556 GCF_003234615.1 Curtobacterium sp. MCPF17_001 | reverse complement strand
CGGGTGTCGCGGTGGCCGGCGGGCGGGGGCGCGGTGCCGGACGCGGGGCGTGCCCCCCGTCCGGGGCTGCCGGGTCGCAGGACAACCCGCTCACTTCCGCCGAGGTGTCGCGATCCGTCTCTCTCGGGCGCCCAGAGCGACGCATTGCGGCCTCTCGGCGTCGGCAGCCGGGGGTGTCACGGTGGCCGGCGGGCGGGAGGCTCGGTACCGGACGCGGAGCGTGCCTCCCGTCCGGGGCGCCGGGTCGCAGGACACCCCGCTCAGTTCCGCCGAGGTGTCACGATCCGTCCCTCTCGGGCGCCCAGAGCGACACATCGTGGCCTCTCGGCGTCGGGCAGCCGGCGGTGTCGCGGCGGCCGGCGGGCGGGAGGCGCGGTGCCAGACGCGGGGCGTGCCTCCCGTCCGCGGGCTGCCGCGGTCGCGCGACACCCCGCTCGGTTCCGCCGAGGTGTCGCGATCCGTCTCTCTCGGGCGCTCAGAGCGACGCATTGCGGCCTCTCGGCGTCGGGCAGCGGGGGTGTCGCGGTGGCCGGCGGGCGGCGGACGGGAGGCGCGG
>NZ_QKSL01000037.1:0-514 GCF_003234615.1 Curtobacterium sp. MCPF17_001 | reverse complement strand
CGCAGACGCCCCCGCGCGGTGCGCCGTGGCACCGCACAACGGAAACCGGCTCGAACCACGGATGTCCGTGGTTCGAGCCGGTTCCTGTTGTGCGAAGGCGGTTCGCGCCGCCGAAGCGCCTAGGGCGTGAGACGGGTCGGGCCGCGGAACAGGTAGGTGACCTCGCGGATGGACGGCTCGCCGAGCATGAGCATCAGCACACGGGCCAGACCCATGCCGAAGCCACCGTGCGGCGGGACGCCGTAGCGGAAGAAGTCGAGGTACCAGCCGAGCTCGGCGGGGTCCAGGCCCTTCTCCTCCGCCTGGGCGATGAGGACGTCGACCCGGTGCTCACGCTGGGCGCCTGTCGAGATCTCGGCGCCGTTGAAGAGCAGGTCGTAGCTGTTCGTGAGCGTCGGGTCGTCAGCGTGACGCATGTGGTAGTACGGGCGGATCGAGGCGTCGTAGTCGGTGACGAAGACGAACTCCGAGCCGTGGTGCTCCTTCGCCCAGGCCGACACGCGACGCTCGCCCT
>NZ_QKSL01000036.1:0-779 GCF_003234615.1 Curtobacterium sp. MCPF17_001 | reverse complement strand
TGACGGCGTCGGTCTTGAAGGTGTCGTTGAGCAGCTTCGCGGCGTCGGCGGAGACGTGGACGGTGGTGCCGGTCAGGATCGCGTTGTCGCCCTCGAGCTGCAGCGGCTTGAGCGAGCCGCCGTGGAGGGAGAACAGGTACGCGTTCGGGGCGGCGACCTTGCCGTTGACGAGGACGTCACCGTAGAGCTTCGAGGAGCCGGGGTTCACGACGAAGTTCTCGAGCGTGACGGTGGTGTCGCCGGCCTTGAGGGTCAGGCCGGAGTCGTCGTGGTTCAGCAGGCCCTGCACGTAGGGGCGGTACTTGCCGTCCGGGCTCCAGTAGGTGACCGAGCCGGAGGTGATCGGGAACGACACGGCGCCGTCGGCGAGGGTGGCGTTGCCGGAGACGCCCGGGGTCAGCTTCAGGGAGGTGAGGGCGTCGGTGAAGCCCTTGTCGAGGGCGACGGAGGTGTCGCCGCCGAGGACCTCGGGGACCGAGGCGACCGGTGCGGGGATCTTCGCGGCGGAGCTGGAGGAGACGGTGTGCACGGTCGGGGTCGACGCGTTCGCGGCGGACACACCGAACGCGGCGCCGCCGAGGACGAGGGCTCCGGTCGTGGCGAGGGTGATCGAGGTCTTCAGGGACTTGCGCATGTCTTCATTCCTTTGCTTGTCGCGCTCGGCGCGGTGGGTGACAGCGCGCCGAACACACCCCGCGAAGGGGTGGAGAACCAGCGGTGAGCTGCTGGTGAGCGCTGCGGGTGTTTCCCGGCTTGTGACAGTGGTTCGGGGCCACCCG
>NZ_QKSL01000035.1:0-1491 GCF_003234615.1 Curtobacterium sp. MCPF17_001 | reverse complement strand
GGGTCGGGGTCGGGGTCGGGGCCAGGCGTCCCGTGCCGAGGCCGGCCGTCGGCGGCCGAGACCGGGCTAGGAGCTCAGGGTCCAGGCGCGCCGCTTGACGAGTACGTGCCCACGCGAGGTCGTGAGTCGACTCCACGGACCGGTCTCGAACAGGCGCACCGGTTCGGTGCCGAGGAAGCCGAGGCTCTCGGCAGCGAATCCCGCGCCGGCAGGCAGGTGCTCGACGCCGGTGATCGGCCGACCCCACACCTCGGAGCGGACGCGTCGGACGATCGACTCCCCCGAGCTCGCCGGCACGGCGGCCGCGACCTCGTCGATCCCCTGCCGCGCCGCGCGGTGCAGGAGCTCCGCGGAGACGTCCGGCAGCGGGGCCCATCCACCGCGGGGCGGCGAGATCGCCGCCCACGTCACGGTGTGGACCTCGAGGGGCAACTCGACCTCGATCGGGGTGGCACGCGTCGGGTCGGCGCTGTCCGCGTGGTCGGCGTCCTGAGCCTCGGCGAGCAGCCGCAGACGTTCCTGGAACGACCGCAGTGGCACGACGACGTCGATGTTCTCCGGCTGCGTCAGCGCGAAGGTCCGGAGGCCGAGGACGGTCGGCAGCTCGTCGAGCAGACCGAGCGGGTAGAGGATCGCGGTGTAGACCGCCAGGACCCCCGAGTCGGCGATGAGCCGGACCGACCCGTCCTCGATGCGAGCGGCCCGCCCGAGGTAGGTGCGGAGGTCACCGAGCGAGGCGGCGTCGGGAAGGGTGAACGAGCTGCTCATGTCGCCTCCGATCCTAGCCGCGACCGTCCGGACACCCGCTGGTCGACCTCTCGGCGTCCTCTCGGCGTCCTTTTGGCACTCTCCGGGTTCGAGTGCTAGAACCGGATGCAGTTGAGTCAGAGCGACTCAACCGACAACCATCCAGTGAAGGAGTTGATGTCAGATGGCCATGAACTTCGACCCGTTCCGCGAGCTCGACCGTCTCGCCGGGTCCCTCCTCGCCGGAGCGGGAGCGGGCCCACGCTCGATGCCGATGGACCTCTACCGCGCCGGTGACCACTACGTCATGGACGTGGACCTGCCCGGCGTCGATCCGGGCTCGGTCGACATCGACGTCGACGGTTCCGTGCTGACGATCCGGGCCGAACGGACCCTCGGTGCCCCCGACGGTGCGCAGTGGCTCACGCGAGAGCGGCAGCCCGGCTCGTTCGTCCGGCAGCTCACGCTCGGCGACGGCCTGGACGTCGAACGGATCGCCGCGCACTACGACAACGGCGTGCTCAGCGTGACGATCCCCGTCCAGGAGTCGTCGAAGCCGCGCAAGATCGCCATCAGCACGGGCGACAGCACCGGGGCGCTCGCGGTCGAAAGCGCCACGTCGAGCAGCTGACGCATTGACCAGTCGACCGTGGGGTCGGTCCCGATGCGGGCCGACCCCACGGTCGACTCCCCGACACCCCTCACCCTGCCCCTGCCCCTGCCCCTGCCCCTGCCCCTGCCAGT
>NZ_QKSL01000034.1:0-2772 GCF_003234615.1 Curtobacterium sp. MCPF17_001 | reverse complement strand
AGCGTTGGCGGAGTTGCTGGTCGGTGCCGGTGCCGGTGCCGGTGCCGGTGCTGGTGCTGGTGCTTGCGCGGGTGTGGGTACCGGCACGGAGGCGGGAGCCCGGGGCTCCCTGGGCTCCGTGGGCTCCGTGGACCCCGCAGGCTCCGCGGGCTCCGCTGTCCGAGCCTGCGACGAAGACGAGGTCCGCGACCGGCTGGTCGAGTCGACGGCCGCGGCGCTCGTCCCGGCGATCGCCCGGTGGCGCCCACGGCTCCTGCGGCTCGACGTCGACGCCGTGCTGTCGGCAGCGTCCGCCATCGGGTGCGCGCTCGTCGTCCCCGGCGACCCGGACTGGCCCGCGGGCATCGACGACCTCGGACCGCACGCCCCACTCGTCCTCTGGCGACGCGGTGCACCGTGCACCGCCGGACGGCCCTCGGTGGCGGTCGTCGGGTCCCGGGCGAACACGATCCTCGGCGCCGAGGCAGCGGCCGAGATCACGTCCGCCGCGGCCGACGTCGGCTGCGTGATCGTGTCCGGAGGTGCCCACGGCATCGACGCCGTCGCACACCGGGTCGCGATGGCCGCCGGAGCGCCGACGGTCGCCGTGCTCGCCGGCGGGATCGACCAGCTCTACCCGGCCGCGAACACGGCGATGCTGCGAGCCGTCGCCGAGCACGGCGCCCTGCTCGCCGAGTGTCCGCCCGGGACCCGACCCTCGCGCTGGCGGTTCCTCGCCCGCAACCGGTTGATCGCGGCCCTCGCGACCACGACCGTGATCGTCGAGGCCGGAGCCCGGTCCGGCGCGCTCAACACCGCGAACCACGCCGGACAGCTCGGACGGCCGGTGTTCGCCGTGCCCGGCCCGTACTCGTCGCCCGCGTCGGTCGGATGTCACCGACTGATCGCGGACCGGCGGGCCGAGCTCGTGGTGCAGCCCCGCGACCCGGCGGAGACGGCAGTGCGCCTGTGCTCCGGGGAGCGGATCGTCGCTGGGGCGGAGGTCCCGATCGCGGGCGCGCGGATCGACCCGGAGGTGCTGCGCGTGGTCGACGCCCTCACTCCGCGTCGGCCGACACCGGTGGACGAGGTGGCTCGGCGGTCGGGGTTGTCCCTCGTCGACACCACGGACGCCCTCGCGCTGGCGGAGTTGCAGGGTCTGGTGCAGCACGGCCCCGGCGGATGGACGACGACGTGACACGGGGGCGGGACGGGTCGGGTGCGGGCGCGTCGATGCGCGAGCCCGCCCGGCACGCCTACCCTGGCGTCATGCGGGACACCGAGGGCGACCGGGAGCGACAGCGCGGCATGCTCGGCGACGTCGTCCGGGTGTTCCTGGACCACTGTCGGCACGGCCGGGGCCTCAGCGAGCAGACCGTCCGGGCGTACCGCGCCGACCTCGACGACCTCGTGGCGTTCGCCGCCGAGCGGCAGGTCGTCTCGGCGGCGAATCTCACGCTCGAGGTCCTCCGCGACTGGCTCTGGGCAGCGACGGAGCGCGGCCTCGCGCGGTCGACGATCGCCCGACGCAGCGCCTCGGTCCGGGCCTTCACCCGATGGGCGAGCGAGACCGGAGTCCTGACGGTGGACCCGGGTGTCCGGCTCCGGGCTCCGAAGGGTGCCGCGCACCTGCCCCGGGTCGTCGCGCGGGACCAGGTGCGCTCGATGCTCGATGGCCTCACGGTCCGTGCCGCGGACGACGATCCGGCAGCGCTCCGCGACCGTGCCGTGGTCGAACTGCTCTACGCCGCCGGCATCCGGGTGAGCGAACTCGTGGGGCTCGACCTCGGGGACGTCGACCGGACCCGGCTGACCGTCCGCGTGCTCGGCAAGGGCGGCAAGGAGCGGGTCGTGCCGTTCGGTGTCCCGGCACACGACGCCCTCGAAGCGTGGCTCGACCGCGGACGCCCGGCACTCGCTGCAGCGGCAGCCGGAGCCGTGGGAGCACCCGGAGCAGCGGGCGCAGTCGGAGCCGCACACGGTCCCGGTTCGGCGGGCACCGCCCTGTTCCTCGGCGACCGGGGCGCCCGACTCGGCACCCGGAGCGCCTACCGTGTCGTCGCCCGGCTCCTCGAGGCGCTGCCCGGCGAGGGCCCGAGCGGACCGCACACCTTCCGGCACACCGCGGCGACGCACCTGCTCGACGGGGGAGCGGACCTCCGCGCCGTGCAAGAGCTCCTCGGGCACGCGAGCCTCGGCACGACGCAGATCTACACCCACGTCTCGTCGGCCCGGCTCCGCGAGGTCTACCGCACCGCTCACCCCCGCGCCTGAGGGTCCGGCAGCAGCACCGGCCACGCGGGCCTCGGCAGCAGCGGCAACGGGTCGACGTACGCGCCGTCGACCCGGGCACCGAGATGCAGGCACGGCGTCGCCCGCGGGCAGTGTCCGGCACCGACCGTCCCGACTCGATCGCCCCGACGGACGGGCGTCCCCGCCGACACCGACGGCACGACCGGGTCGAGCGTGCTCACCAGCCCGCCGCCGTGGTCGATCGTGACGACCGTCCGTCCGCCGACCTGCCCGGCGAACGCCACCGTCCCGTCCGCTGGTGCCGTCACCAGGGTGCCGGGTGGGGCCGGGACGTCGAGCCCACGGTGGCCCGGCCCGTAGTCGGTGGCGGGAGCGTCCCACGGCCGGAGGACGACCCGGGTCGTTGTCGGCCACGTCCACGGTGCCGGTGACCGGGGGGCCGCGTGCTGCGCCGGGTCCGATGCGGCGGCGGTCCCGGCGACGAGCACCAGCAGGACGACCAGCACCGCTGTCACCAGCACCGCCAGCACCGCCAGTGCC